>NZ_JBEAJW010000023.1:0-260918 GCF_040064295.1 Klebsiella sp. JB_Kp031 | reverse complement strand
CGGGAACGTCTCAGCGATGTTGAGGCCGCCAGCACCGGCAGTTTCAGCGGCCCCAGCGCTAGCGCCAGCAGTGATTTGGGGCTGTAGGCCGGGTAAGGCGTTAGCCGCCACCCGGCAAAAAAATCGGCGCTCGTGCTTAATGCCTCTGCGGAGGCATTTTTTACGTCCCTCTGGCAAAACTGACAAATAACCTGGCAAGAGCAAACAAACGCTACGGCGCCGCGGGCTGGTAGCTTAAGGGTGACAAAGCCGACATTCGCAGCGGCATAAGACAACACAACAATAAGATGAGGTCACAATGGCAAACGGCTTGAAATTTTCTCCTCGTAAAACCGCACTGGCTCTCGCTGTCGCGGTGGTTTGCGCCTGGCAATCACCGGTCTTCGCTCACGGTAGCGAAGCCCACATGGTACCGCTGGATAAAACGCTGGAGGCGTTCGGCGCTGACGTGCAGTGGGATGACTATGCGCAAATGTTTACCCTGGTAAAAGATGGCGCTTACGTCAAAGTGAAGCCCGGCGCCAAAACGGCGATCGTCAACGGTAAACCTCTTGATCTGCCGGTGCCGGTGGTGATGAAGGAAGGTAAAGCCTGGGTCTCCGATACCTTTATCAACGACGTGTTCCAGTCCGGTCTCGACCAGACCTTCCAGGTGGAAAAACGCCCGCACCCGTTAAACTCGCTCTCGGCGGCGGAAATCAGCGAAGCGGTGACCATTGTCAAAGCCGCGCCGGAATTCCAGCCCAATACCCGCTTTACCGAAATTTCCCTGCACGAGCCGGATAAAGCGGCGGTATGGGCCTTTGCCCTGCAGGGCACGCCGGTGGATGCGCCGCGCACCGCCGATGTGGTGATGCTCGATGGCAAACAGGTGATGGAGGCGGTGGTCGATCTGCAAAACAAAAAAATCCTCTCATGGACGCCGATCAAAGGGGCCCACGGCATGGTGTTGCTCGATGATTTCGCCAGCGTGCAGAACATCATCAACGCCAGCAGCGAATTCGCGGCGGTGCTGAAAAAACACGGTATTACCGATCCTGGCAAGGTGGTCACCACCCCGCTCACCGTCGGCTACTTCGATGGTAAAGATGGCCTGCAGCAGGATGCGCGTCTGCTGAAGGTGGTCAGCTATCTCGATACCGGCGACGGCAACTACTGGGCGCACCCGATTGAAAACCTGGTGGCGGTGGTCGACCTGGAAGCAAAGAAAATCATCAAAATCGAGGAAGGCCCGGTGATTCCGGTGCCGATGGAACCGCGTCCGTACGATGGCCGCGACCGCAACGCCCCGGTGGTGAAACCGCTGGATATTACTGAACCGGAAGGCAAAAACTATACCATTACCGGGGATACCATTCACTGGCGGAACTGGGATTTCCATCTGCGTCTTAACTCGCGCGTCGGGCCAATCCTCTCGACGGTGACCTACAACGATAACGGCAAAAAACGCCAGGTGATGTATGAAGGTTCGCTCGGCGGGATGATCGTCCCCTACGGCGACCCGGACGTCGGCTGGTATTTCAAAGCCTATCTGGACTCCGGCGATTACGGCATGGGCACCCTGACCTCGCCGATTGTACGCGGCAAAGACGCGCCGTCGAATGCGGTGCTGCTGGATGAAACCATCGCCGACTACACCGGCGCGCCGACCACCATCCCGCACGCCGTCGCCATATTCGAGCGCTACGCCGGGCCGGAATATAAGCACCTGGAGATGGGCAAGCCCAACGTCAGTACCGAGCGCCGGGAGCTGGTGGTGCGCTGGATCAGCACCGTCGGCAACTACGACTATATCTTTGACTGGGTATTCCACGACAACGGCACCATCGGCATCGATGCCGGCGCCACCGGGATTGAGGCGGTGAAAGGCGTGCTGGCGAAAACCATGCACGACCCGAGCGCCAAAGAAGATACCCGCTACGGAACGCTGATCGACCATAATATTGTCGGCACCACCCACCAGCATATCTATAACTTCCGCCTCGACCTCGACGTGGACGGCGAAAACAACACTCTGGTGGCGATGGACCCGGAGGTGAAGCCCAACACCGCCGGCGGCCCGCGCACCAGCACCATGCAGGTGAATCAGTACACGATTGACAGCGAACAGAAAGCGGCGCAGAAATTCGACCCGGGTACGATTCGCCTGCTGAGCAACACCAGCAAAGAGAACCGCATGGGTAACCCCGTCTCTTACCAGATCATCCCTTACGCTGGGGGCACCCATCCGGCGGCGACCGGCGCTAAGTTCGCCCCCGACGAGTGGATCTACCATCGTCTGAGCTTTATGGATAAACAGCTGTGGGTGACGCGTTACCACCCGACAGAGCGTTATCCGGAAGGCAAATACCCTAACCGTTCCGCCCACGATACCGGCCTGGGCCAGTACGCGAAGGACGATGAGTCGCTGACAAACCACGACGACGTCGTGTGGATCACCACCGGCACCACCCACGTGGCGCGCGCCGAAGAGTGGCCGATCATGCCGACCGAGTGGGCGCACGCCCTGCTGAAGCCATGGAACTTCTTTGACGAAACGCCGACCCTCGGCGAGAAGAAACAGTAATCTTAACCCACGGTGAAATCGAGCAGGATTTTACCGCCTCTTCCCGGCTGGCCGGCGGCGGCAATCGCCTCGCGCCAGTCGTTCACCGCCACCCGCTGGGCCGGCGGTTGCGTAGTCGTCGGCAGCCGCTGCCAGATCTCATCGAACGCCGCCCGCCATGCCGCCACGCTGAGGCCAGGCAGCGCCTCCCGCAGATGAAACTTGCGCACCGCCGCGCTGGCGCGCGTCTGGATCAACGGCCGCCCGGATAATAAGCCGTAGGAGACCAGGGTCGACGACGCGGGCAGCACCGACAACAGCGTGTTCCCCAGCTCCCCGCCCACCGCGTCAAACACCAGATCGCTGTGCTGGCTGACCTTCTCCACCAGCGCCCGGTCGGCGTCGAGGATCGGATAGATCCCGGCCTGCTCCAGACGCGCCCGATGCTGCGGCGAGCGAATAATCCCGCTTACCGAACGGGCGCCCATGGCCAGCGCCCACTGCCCCAGCAGGCTGGCGCAGGAGGAGGCGGCGGCGGTCAGCACGATCTGTTTCCCGGCAACCGGCCAGCGACTGAGCATCAGCATCGCCGTCAGCGGATTGATATACCCGCGGGCGGCCAGCAGATCGTCCACCGCCGGGGGAACCGGCACCAGCCAGGTCTCATCGAGATCGATAAACCGTTGCCAGGTGCCGCCCCCGCGCAGGGGCAGCACCCGCTGGCCCGCGGTCAGCCGGCTGCCGAATGGCGCGGCGACCACCTCGCCAAGGCCTTCGTAGCCGGGGACGGCCGGCAGTCGGGTACGGTGGCGATAGGCGCCGGTGATGGGGATCAGATCTGAAGGATTCACCGGGGCATAGCGCATCCTGACCCGCACCCGTCCACCGGCCAGCGGCGCCAGCGGGGCGCGTTTCAGCGTTAGCACCGCGGCCGGCGGCCCGTAGCGGTCATAAACAATGGCGTCGTTGAACATCGACTGGCTCCAGACAACGAAAGACGGGATCATAGCAGATCCCGTCCGAAGCCGCTTACGCTGGTGGCCAGACCTGGGGGAACAGTGGAGAATCCAGCGGGTCGCCGTCCCGCAGGGTCAGCTCGGGGAACGGCGGCGACGTCACGCCGCCGCGGTCGGCAAAGGCGGCGTCATCCCCCACCCAGCGGGCGGAGAAGACCCGTCGCGCCCGCGCTCCAGGGTTGCCGCGGGCGCCATGGACGGTGCGAAAATGAAAGGCCACCGCATCCCCCGGCTCCAGCGCCCAGCTGACGATATCGTACTCGTCCTCATGGGCGTCGATATCCGGCAGCGCGCTGAACCGGGTGTGCTCGTAGAGCCTGGTGCCATTGAAGCGGGTGGGACTGTACTCCGCCTCCCAGCGATGCGACCCGCGAATGCAGCGCAGCGAGGTGGCCTCTGCTACCGGGTCCAGCGGGATCCAGAAGCTGACGTTCTGTCGGCCGGAGACGCAATAGTAAGGCTGGTCATGATGCCAGGGGGTGACCGTGCTGCCCCCGGCGGGTTTGACCAGCGTATGCTCATGGAAAAATTTCGCCGTCTGCGACTGCATCAGCGCCGCGGCGATTTCGGCGGCGGCCGACTGGAAGACAAACTCGCTAAACGCCGGGATCCGCGACCAGTTGCAGTAATCCTGAAAAAAAGGCGGCGAACCATCTTTGGGGATCACCGTGCGCGCATGACCATATTCGCTGGGGCTGGCCATCAGCGCCGTGACCCCCTCGGCGAGGCGCTCAACCCAGGGGGTAAAAACGCCCTTCAGTAATACCACGCCATCCGCCTGCCAGCGGTCGACTGTCGCTTGATCGATATGGTGAGAGTGTTGGTTGTGCATCGCTTGGGTTCCTGTGTGGGTGGATCAGGTAAGCGGTTCTGCGGGCTCGGCGCGCATCCACGCGCAAAGCTGGCCCAGCATCGCCATGCAGCGTTCGGTCTGATCGATGCTGATGTACTCATCGGCCTTATGGCCCTGGGCCATGCTGCCCGGCCCGCAGACCAGGGTCGCGACGCCCATCTCGTCGAACAGCCCCCCTTCGGTGCCAAACGCCACGGTGGAAAACCGATCGCTGCCGCACCACTGCGCCAGCCAGCGGGCGAAGTCGGACTGTGGATCGCTGAGCAGCGGCGGGTAGTGGCTCAACAGCTGAAACTGGATGTCGCTTCCGCCGCCGACCCGGCGCATCTCCGGCAGCAGCCGGCGGCGGGCGTAGGCCGCCAGCGCTTCGGTAACCGCTTCGGGACGCATCCCCGGCAGGTAGCGGATTTCAAAATCAAAGCGACAGGACTGCGGAACGATGTTCAGCGCGGCGCCGCCCTGAATGGTGCCCACCTGCAGGGTGCTGAAAGGCGGCGAAAAGCGGCTGTCCAGCTGCCGGGCCAGACGCTCGCCCAGCCGATCCAGGCGGTTGATCAGCCTGGCCGCGTAGCGGATGGCGTTCACCCCCTGCGGGGCATAGGCCGAATGGCAGGCCTGGCCCTCAATGCAGCAGCGCATGGCCAGTTTGCCTTTATGACCGAACACCGGCTGCATCTCTGTCGGCTCGCCGATGAGGCACAGCGCCGGTTTCTCCGGCGAGGCCTGCAGAAAATCCACCAGGCTGCGCACGCCGAGGCAGCCGACCTCTTCGTCATAGGAGAAGGCCAGATGCAGCGGCATCCGCAGCGGCGCCGCCAGAAAGTCATCCACCGCCGCCAGCACGCAGGCGAGAAAGCCCTTCATATCGGCGCTGCCGCGGCCGTAGTAGCGGCCATCGCGCTCGGTCAGGCTGAACGGCGGCACGCTCCAGTCCTGCCCGTCCACCGGGACCACGTCGGTATGGCCCGAGAGCATCACCCCGCCGCCGCCGGACGGCCCCAGCCGGGCGTAGAGATTGGCCTTTCCCCCCGACGGGTCATAAAAGCGGCGGGACGCCACGCCGCGGGCGGCGAGAAAATCGGCGATCCAGTCGATCATCGCCATGTTTGAATGGCGGCTGGTGGTATCAAAGGCCAGCAGCGCGGCAAGGATCGCTCCCGGCGTGTTATTCATCGCCAGGCACGCCATAGGCCGGCGCCTCGCGCGGGTCGAGCGCCCGGGTAATATAGGCCTCCATTTGCGGCTCCCACGCCAGCCACAGCTGCTCAAGGGCCGCCAGCGGATCCGCTTCCGCCCAGTCAATGCGCAGGTCGACCACCGGCCACGGGTAATCGTCCACCACCTTCACCGCCGCCGAGTGGACCGGCCCGGCCTCGCCCCCGGCGACGATCCCGGCGCGCAGTCCGGCCAGCAGCCGGCTGGTCAGCTCACCGGTGGCGGCCTCAAAGGCGCCCACCATCGCGGCGATCACCCCCTCACTGGCCAGCATGTTGCCCGCCGCCACGCAGTTATCCCCCGCCAGGGCGCCGCCGATCCCGAGGGTGAATTCCCCGCTGAACACTGCCGTGTCGCCGTTGGCGTCAATCGCCGCGACCTGGCGATATTCGCGGAAGCGATCCTCCGCCAGCGCCTGCTTCAGGGCCTGCTCAACGCTGGCTCCCGCTTCGAGCGCGCTGAGGATCTGCGGCCCCAGCGACGGCAGGGTAATGTTCTGGCTGGAAACCGCCCCCACGCCGGGCAGCAGCCACGGACAGCGCGACCCGACGGCCATGCTCGATGAACTAATGGCGATGCCCAACTGACCCGTTTCCGGGCAACGGGCGGTAAGGGAAAGGGTCATTCTGCCGCCTCCCCCTGCCAGTCGTCAGGGATCACCGCCGTGACGTCAATCTCCATCAGCCACTGCGGCTGCGCCAGGGCCGACACCACCACCCCGGTGGAGATGGGAAAGACCCCTTTCAACCATTTTCCCACCTCCTGATAGACCGGCTCGCGATAGCGGGGGTCGATCAGATAAGTGGTGGTCTTGACGATATGCGAGAGGTCGCTGCCGGCCTCTTTCAGCAGCTGCTCGACATTCTTCATCGCCTGTTCCGCCTGGGCTCGCGGGTCGCCGAGGCCGATCAGGTTGCCGGCGAAATCGGTGCCGACCTGGCCGCGAACGTAGACGGTATTCCCGGCCCGCACCGCCTGGCACAGATCGTTGTTCAGCGCCTGGTTCGGGTAGGTCTCTTTGGTGTTAAACATGCGAATACGGGTATGGGTTGGCATCAAAGCACTCCTTCAGGAAACGGTTATCAGGACGGCTGGTAACGCTGATACTGGCGCTGAATGGCGATCTGGTCGGCAATATATTTGGCATCGTGCCAGACGCCCCAGATAAAGGTGGACCCGCGCCGCGACAGCCACGGCAGGCCGAGAAAATAGACCCCCGGCTCCGTCGACACGCCGCGGTGATGCTGCGGCCGCTGCGCGTCATCGAAGGCGTTGACCTTCAGCCAGCGATAGTCGGTGGTATATCCGGTCGCCCAGATGATGGCGCCGATCCCGGCCTCGGCCAGGTCGAGGCTAAGCAGCGGGTCGCTGACGCAGGCCGGATCGGGCAGAAACTCACGGGCGGAGGGCTCTTCAGGCAGATCAGAACCGTTGCGCGCTACCCAGTCGTCGGCGGCGTCGAGCAACGCAAGATAAGAGGCATCGCCGCGGCGGATATTCTCCGCCAGGTCGGGGTGGAACAACGCCCTGGCGCCGTCAAAGCCGCGGGTCTGCCCCACCAGGGTGACCCCCTGATGCGCCAGTTGGCGAAAATCGACGGTATGGCCGCCGCGCGCGCCGCTCACCGCGATAGTGACATGCTCTTTCCCCGGCGCATTGGCCGCGGCGTCCCACATTCCCAGCACCCCGAGCCACCAGCAAAAATCGCGCTGGCGATAGCGACGCGGCGGCCGGTCGTGCGCCCCCACCGACAGCCACACCGCGCGTCCGGCCCGCTGCAGCTCATCGGCAATCTGGACGCCGGAGGATCCGGCCCCCACTACCAGCACGCCGCCCTCCGGCAGCTGCTGCGGATTAAGATAGTGCGCCGAGTGGAGCTGCTGAATAGCCGGACTCTGCGGGGCGATAGCCGGGATCGCCGGGCGCTGAAAGGGTCCGGTGGCCGCTACGATCCGCTGCGCCTCAATCACCCCCTGGGAGGTGTCAACACGAAAGCCCGGTCGCCCGGCGAGGCGTTCGGCGCTGTACACCTCCACCCCGGTACGGATCGGCGCATTGAAGCTGCGGGCATAGGCGGCAAAATAGTCCGCAACCTGCTCTTTGCCGACAAAGCTATCCGGCGGGCAGTCCGGGAACACCATCCCCGGAAACCGATCGTGCCAGGCCGGGCCGTTGGCCACCAGCGAATCCCAGCGCCCGCTGCGCCAGGCCTGGGCAATACCCTGTTTCTCCAGCACCAGGTGGGGGATATCCAGCCGGGTCAGATGCTCGCTCATGGCGACGCCCGCCTGCCCCGCGCCGACCACCAGGGTATCGATCTCGGTTATCTGTTCAGTCATTTCTCTATCCTTCAAGCACAGTTGCCGACGAGGTCGCCGGAATTGACGGCTTTCAGGTTATTTAACTGTGACGAATTGGTAAAATATTATAAAACGATCGACTGAATAGAATTTTACGAGGCTGATTGATGACGAAAAAATAACGCCTGCCGGATCGACAGGCGTTATTTCAGCCGTGAGAGGGGGTTAATTCGATACTGCGGCAATAATCCATAAACAGTTGCGTCGGCCGCGTCGGCTCATTATTAGCGAGATGCGCCATAATTAAGGTTGAGGCGGGCATATCGTCGGCAATATCCCGCTGCACCACCCTTTCACCATCGTAGGTCATATCGCAGCAGGGCCGGGTGACCAGCACCGAAAAACCGAGTCCCTGACCGACCATACAGCGCACCATTTCGATAGAGGGTGAGCTGTAAGCTACTTCCGGGTGATAGCCTTTTTCCTTAAAGATGGAGATGAAATAATTTTTGCTCGGGACCGCATCAAGGAGGATCATTGGCTCGCGGCTCAGCTCCTGCAGCGTCACCTGCGCCTTTTGCGCCAGCGGATGCGCGGCGGGCAGTAGCGCGTAGGGTTTATGCGGGGCGTTAAGCCGTTCTTTATTGATCGAGTGGCCAAGCTCCAGATCGTAGACCAGCGCCAGGTCAAAGCGGCCGCGGTGCAGGCCATGCATCAGCTCGTGCTGTTCGCCGTCATACAGATGCAGCGTAATTTCCGGATAGCATTTCTTAAATCCAGCCACCAGCTTCGGCATATACAGCGGAGCTACCGATTCAAAGCAACCGATGGAGATCATGCCAGAAACCAGCTCTTTATCCGCCCGCGAATTCTGCTCAAATTCCCACGACAGGCGCAGCAGCTCCTTCGCTTTATCGTAGATCCGCCGACCGCTGGAGGTGAGCGAGACGCCCTGCGCGTGGTGGCGAATAAACAGCTGCTGGTCGAAGGTGCTCTCCAGATTCTTAATGGCAATGGAAATCGACGGCTGCGCAATGTGCAGCTGGCGGGAGGCCTCGGCGATACTCTCCGTCTCCACCACGGTGACGAAATATTTGAGCTGCTTCAGGGTAAATCGGTTCATAGCATCACCATTGATAAAATATGGTCCGGCGCACGCAGGAAATAGTTTTCCCCTAAGTCCCAAGCAATCCGCGTGCCACCCGCGAAAAATGGCGGCGCATTGCCCGCCAGGGGGCGATATTATTTATTCTCCTCCCTCGCCGGCACGGTTTATTTCCGCTTTTGCACCATCATGCAACACGCTGCACATTGAGCAGGCAGCGGTCGCCCCAGTTTCGCGCAAAATAACCTGTCTGCATAAAATATCGTTATTCAATTGCAGCTATTGTTTTTAAATTGTTTACGCAAAGTATCCTGATAATCACTTTAAATTCCATATCGTTAATAACGCTGTATAGTTTTTTTAAACTTAGAGACCAAAAATTTACTAATTGCCTCTGAAAGCATCCCGCCAGCATAGTGTATTCGCACGATGAACACCGGCGGCTCCCCATTAATGCACAGCCGAGCCGCTTTCATTTAGGTTAATTATGACGAGTGAAATAGCCCATGACGTTTAACTGGAACTACATGTTAAGCCTGCTCAGCGATGCCGATTTTTGGTGGGCCACCTGGACCGTCATTAAATTAAGTTTGCTGACCTGGGGCTGCAGTATTGTGCTCGGCTTTATTCTGGCGCTGGCTAAACAGTCGCCGCGCGGCTGGTTATCCACCCCTGCCCGGCTGTATATCTGGTTATTTCGCAGTATGCCGCTGCTGGTCCTGCTGATTTTTGTCTACAACATGCCGCAGGCGCTGCCCTCCTTCGCGCCGGTGCTGAACGATCCCTTCTGGGCCGGCCTGCTGGCGATGGTCCTCAGCGAAGCGGCCTATATTGCCGAGATCCATCGCGGCGGGCTGCTCTCCATCCCCCGCGGGCAGAGTGAAGCCGCGCGGGCCCTGGGTTTACGCTACGCCGGGATCCAGTGGCGGGTGATCATTCCCCAGGCGCTGCGCGTCGCCCTGCCGGCGCTGGCCAATGAGTATATCGCCATCGTGAAGCTCAGTTCGCTGGTGTCGGTGATCTCCCTGACCGAAATATTGATGGTCGGCCAGCAGCTCTACTCGCAGAACTTTCTGGTCATGGAGACCATGACCGCCGTGGCGTTTTATTACATCTTTATCGTCACGGTGTTCGATTTTCTGCTGAAACGGCTGGAGAACTACCTCGATGTCACCCGACGCGACACCGCCCGGCCGGTGGATGCCGAGATGCAGCAGTTGGCGACCGCCCGTCGCCCGGCGATGGCGCGCAGCGTCTCCCAGGGCCAGGAGCCGGCGCTGCAGGCCTCTAAGCTGCATAAGGCCTACAATAATGTCGAAGTGCTGGGGGCGGTGAGCCTGCAGATCCAGCCCGGCGAAGTGGTCTCGGTTATCGGCCCGTCGGGCTCGGGGAAAACCACCCTCATTCGCCTGCTAAACGGTCTTGAGCAGATCGATAACGGCGAAATTCAGATTAACGGCCAGCCCTTTATTCATCTCGACCGTCAGGGGCAGCAGAAGCCGCGCTTTATGGAGAATGCCGAACACCGTCTGAATATCGGCATGGTGTTCCAGAGCTTTAACCTGTTCCCGCATCTGACCGTGTTCGGCAATCTGCTGCTGGCCCCGCGCTATCACCATCTGGCGAGCGACGCGGAGCTGCGCCAGCACGCCTGCGAGCTGCTGCACAAGGTGGGCATGCTGGAACACGCCTGGAAGTATCCGCACCAGCTCTCCGGCGGTCAGCAGCAGCGGGTGGCGATCGCCCGCGCCCTGATGATGCGTCCGCAGATCATGCTGTTCGATGAGCCCACCTCGGCGCTGGATCCGGAAAAAGTGAATGAGGTGCTGCAAGTTATCGAATCCCTGGCCCACGAAGGCATCACGATGGTCATCGTCACCCACGAGATGAACTTCGCCTTCAAAGTGTCTGACCGGATCGTGTTTATGGAGAAAGGCCGGGTGGTGTGCGATGACACGCCGCAGGCGATGCGCAGCGGGCAACACCCGCGGGTCGAGGCCTTTCTGAAAGATGTTTCTCTGGCTTAACTATCGGGACGTGAAGAGGAAAAACTATGATTGCGCAGTGGCAAATTGAGCAGTTTCATCAGCAGGGTTATCTGGTGGTCGAAGGGGTGCTTTCCGCCGCCGACATCGCCACGCTGCAGAGCGATTTCGACGGCTGGGTCGAGGAGAGCCGCCGTCACGCGACGGCGTGGGGAGAAACCCTTGACGGGCGGCCGCGTTTCGATATCGAACGCGACCATGCTCCCGACCATCCGTCGCTGCGCCGGGTCGCCTCCCCGACGGAGATCTCCGAGGCCTATCGCCATACTGCGCTGAATTCGCGGATGGCGACCATTGCCGCGCAGCTGATCGGCGGCAACGGCACCCGTTTTCACCACAGCAAAATTAACTCCAAGCTGCCGCACACCGCCACCGAGGTGAAATGGCATCAGGATTTCCTCTTCACCCCGCACAGCAATGACGACATTATCACCGCCCTGCTGATGGTCAGCGAGGTGACGCCGGAAAATGGCCCGCTCAATGTGGTGCCGGGCAGCCATCAGGGGCCGCTGTGGTCCCACTGGCAGGAGGGTCGCTTCACCGGGGCGGTGGATGACGAGGTGGTGACGGCTCACCGCCAGCAGCCGCAGGCCTGTTTTGGCCCGGCGGGCTCAGTCTGCTTTATGCATACCCGCCTGCTGCACGCCTCCAGCCCCAACGAAACCGCCCTGCCGCGCACCCTGTTCATCAGCGTCTACGCCGCCGAGGATGCGCTGCCCTTCGGCGAAAACCCGCTGCCGAGCCGCCATGCCGGCCAGCTGGTGGCCGGGGAAGAGAGCGGTCTGGTGCGCAGCACCAATAACCAGCTTCGCCTGCCGCAGAAGCCGCGCGGCGCTTCGTTTTTTGTTCAGCAGGCCGGTGCCGATCGCGCCAGCATGTAATTCGCCCACACTCCGGAGGTTTTATGACACGCTTTTTCGCACCACGCCCGCTGGCTCTGCTGCTCTGCGCAGCGGGGGCTCTGACATCCCTGAACGCGCTGGCCTTCCAGCAAAGCGGCAAGATCACCGCCGGTTCGGACATGACCTTTTTCCCTTACGAGTACATGGAGAACAACAAACCGGCGGGGTTTGATATTGAACTGCTCGACGGTCTGGCGAAGAGCATGGGCCGCGAGGCGGTGAATATCGACACCCGCTTCCCCAACCTGATCCCCGGACTGCAGGGCGGGCGCTTCGATATCACCAACTCGTCGATGTACATTACCGCCGAGCGCCTGAAGGTGATCGACATGGTGCCGTACCTGAAAAGCGGGGAAGCGATCCTCGCCCGCAAAGGGAGCGACTACCAGCCCAAGACGCCGGAAGACTTCTGCGGGCATAAAATCGGCTCGATGGGCGCCACCTCGTGGCTGGCGCAGTTGCAGAAGCTTTCCGCCGACTACTGCGTGAAGAAAGGGCTGAAGCCAATTGCGCTGAGCGTCTATACCACCGACCCGCAGACCACCCAGGCGCTGCTGTCGCGCGCAGTGGATGCGCAGATCACCGACGCCGCCGTGGCGCGCGGGGTGGTGGAAAAGCTGGGCGACCGGGTGGCGATCTCCTCTGACACCCTGATCTATCCGGTGCTGAACGGCTTTGGCGTTAAAAAAGGCAACACGGAGGTGAAAACCGCCCTCGAACAGGCGCTGAAAAAATACAGCGCGACGCCGGAATATGCCGCCTTGCTGAAGAAATATCACTTCCAGGCGCCGACGGCAGAGGATCTGCAGACCCTGATGCCGAAAGCGGAGTAATGCCCATGCGCGATTCCGATGAAGAGCAGATCCGCATCGACCTGGCGGCCACCTTTCGCATCATTGCCCATCTCGGCATGCATGAGGCGGTGGCCAACCATTTCAGCGCCGCGCTCTCCGCTGACGGGAAAACGTTTTTACTCAACCCGAAGTGGAAACACTTTTCGCGCATCCGCGCCAGCGATCTGCTGGTGCTGCACGCCGATGATGAACGTTGCGCCGCGCGACCTGACGTCGATGCCACCGCGTGGGCCATTCACGGGCAGATCCATCAGCGACTGCCCGACGTGCGGGTGGTGCTGCATCTGCACCCGGTGTACACCACCAGCCTCGCCTGTCTGGCGACGCCGCAGATCCTGCCCATTGACCAGAACACGGCCCGCTATTTTAACCGGGTCGCCGTCGATACCCTGTACGGCGGGATGGCGGACACCGCGGCAGAAGGCGCCCGGCTGGCGGGGCTGCTGGCGGATAATCGCCGTCTGCTGATGGGCAACCATGGGGTGCTGGTGACCGCCCCGACTATCGGCGAAGCGTTCGACGATATCTGGACCCTGGAGCGCGCCTGTCAGATCCTGATCACCGCCTGGTCAACCGGCCAGCCGCTGAAGGTGCTGTCGGACGCGGTGGCGGAAAAAACCGCCCAGGACTGGGAGAAAATTGCCGATTTCTCCCGGCAGCACTTTGCCGAGATGAAGCAGTTGATGATCGACCTCGATCCCTCCCTGGTGGATTAACCCCGCGCCAGCCCGGGGTCAGCCCGGGCCGTCGCTGGCCGCCGCCAGCAGCGGCACGATGATATCGCTGAGCGGCGTCGGTATGCCGTGTTGACGCCCGCGACGCTGTACCACCCCGTTACGAATATCCCACTCCAGCGGTCGGCCATGCAGGCGATCGATCATAATAGAGGTGCTTAAGTCGGCAGGCGCCCGATGAAAGCCGGCGATGATCTCCTCCGGCACACTGTCGCTCAGGACGGCCCCTTCCGCCCGCGCCACCTGCAGGCATTCGCGCAGATAGGCCAGTCCGAGGGCGGTGATCTCCTCCCGGGCGAACATCCCGGCGCGTCGTCCGGTCAGCACCATCAGTCCGGCGACGGCGTTCTGCAGCAGTTTACGCCAGGCGACGCTGGTAAAATCCGCCGCCAGCTCCACCGCGCAGTGGGTTCCCGCCAGCGCCTGCTGCACCCGCTCCGCCCCCGGCAGATCCGGCAGCGTTAGTCGCGGCGCGGCGCGCAGCCAGACCGAAGCATCGGCGTCGCGCTGCGCCGGAAACCAGACCACCGACGGCAGCACCGTCGCGCCGCCGGTCAAAGGGGCAAACTGCTGGCGCTGCTCGACGCCGTTTTGCAGCACGCACACCACGGTGTCTGGCGAACACAGGGCCGCCAGCCACGGGGCGATGGCCTCCGTCTGGGTGGCCTTCACCGCGACAAACACCAGGTCGAAGGGGGCGGCTATCGCCGTCGGGTCGGTGAGCACCGGGCCGGGCACCACGATCTCACCCTCATCAGTGCGCAGCACCAGAGACGAATGGGCAGTGCGCCCGCAGACCACCGGCGCCCTCCCCACCGCAAACAGGGCGGCGGCGATCGTGGTGCCGATGGCGCCGGGACCAATTAGTGCAACCTCAGGAAATGCTGTCATGCCGAAGACCTCCTCATCATCCACCGCCCTGCGCGGGCAAAGATTGCCCTCCACAGTAGCGAGAAAGACCGGAGGTCGGCAAGCGGGACGTCGGGAAAAGCGATGCGCCTTCCCCGACGGAGGGTTAGTAACGCACGCAGACGGATTTGGTTTCGCACCAGCCGTCGAGCCAGTCCGGGCCGAAATCGCGACCGGTGCCGGACTGCTTCATGCCGCCGAACGGCAGGTTGGCGTCAATCAGGGTATGGCTGTTGACCCAGACCGTCCCGGCCTGCAGGCGGTCGGTATAGTTGAGAGCCTGGGTCAGGTCGCGGGTCCAGACGCTGGCGGTCAGGCCAAAATCGCTGTCATTGGCCAGGCGCAGCGCCTCCTCGCCGTCGGCCACCCGCACCAGGTTCACCACCGGGCCAAACACCTCCTCGCGGGTAAGGCGCAGCCCGGCGTCCGGGTTGACCACCAGCGTCGGCGGAATATAGTACCCCCCGGCATCCGGCCCGGCGCTGCCGCTGATAAGCTCCGCCTTCTGCTGTCGGGCCTCTTCAAGGTAGGCCGCCACCTTGTCGCAGTGGGCCCGGGAGACCACCGGGTTGATCTGCGCCGTCTCCAGCATCCCCGGCCCCACCTGCAGCGATTTCACCGCCTGCTCGAAGCCGCTGACCAGGGTGTCAAACAGCGGCGCTTCAATGTAGATCCGCGAGCTGGCGGCGCAGACCTGCCCCTGGTTAAGGAAGCTGCCGGTCATCAGCCCCTCAATGACCCACTGGGGATCGGCGTCTTTAAGCACAATCGCCGGGTTCTTGCCGCCCAGCTCCAGCGTCACGCGGGTCAGGCGGTCGGCGGCCACCCGCGCAATCTGTTTCCCGGTGGCCGTCGAACCGGTAAAGCTCACCTTCGCCACCTGCGGATGGGCGGTCAGCGCCGCGCCGCAGCCGGCGCCGCTGCCGGTGACCACGTTGAACACCCCGTCAGGAATGCCCGCCTGGGTCGCCAGCTCCGCCACCCGCAGCAGGGTCAGCGGGGTGGTTTCTGAGGGTTTAATGACGATCGAACAACCCGCCGCCAGCGCCGGCATCACCTTCCACATACCGATCATCAGCGGGAAATTCCACGGAACGATGCCCGCCACTACCCCCACCGGCTCTTTTTGGGTCCACGCCTGATAACGCGCCCCTTGCGGGAACGGGATCGAGACGTCCAGCGTCCGGCCGCTGATTTTGGTGGTCAGCCCGGCGGTGTAGCGCATCCAGTTCAGGGTGCAGCCGACCTCGAAGGCGCGGGAGATGGCGATGGATTTACCCTGCTCGAGGGTTTCCAGCTGCGCCAGCTCCTCGCCGTGCTGCTCCACCAGATCGGCAAAGCGCAGCAGGATGCGCTCGCGGTCGGCCGGGGTGCGCCCGGCCCAGCGGCGGTCGACGAAGGCACGCCAGGCAGACATCACCGCCCGGTCAACATCCGCCGGGCTGGCGTCGGCGGTGGTGGCGATCGCCTGCCCGGTGGCCGGATCCCAGACGGTTAACCGGTTTTCGCTCTGCGCGGCGCAGGGGGCGCCGTCGATATACAGGCCATGCTGACGGTCTAAAAACTGCTGGACGCTGGCAAGCAGCGCTATCTGAGAGGTGGACATACCCTTTCCTTATTCTTCGCGGATAGTGCTTTCAGTCTATGTCCGGTTGGCGGCTGGCGCTTTTTTCTCTGTGACATTCGTTTGCGCCGCTGTGACAGTCGCCGCAATTCCGTCGCCTGCCCTGACAGAAATGTGCCGCAGGTAATAGTTCTTTCATATACCCGACATCGCGCCCTTGCCTGAGGCGGCATAAATGCAACAATGCAGAAACATTATTATTACAGGAGAAGGGCGAATGATGACCACGGCTGAGGGGGGGCTGGCGTACCAGCGCTGGCTGGCGACGATCAATCAGGTCTGCGGCCATTTCGCCGCCCGGCCGCTGGAGGGCCGCTTTCACGGCGAGATTGACGCCCGCTACGCCGGCAGCCTCAAGGTCAGCACGGTCACCGCCGCCGGCGTCAATCTCTACCGCACGCGCAATGAGATAAAACGCGATAACGACGCCTGGTTCTATACCGTGTTTCAGCTCGCTGGCGAAGCGGTGATCGAACAGGACGATCGCCAGGTGACCCTGGCGGCGGGGGATATCACGTTGATCGATGCCGCCCGCCCGTGCTCTATCGTCTGGCAGCAGACCTCGCGTCAGGCTTCGCTGCTGCTGCCGCGCCAGCGGGTGGCGCCGACGGGCGAGATAGTCACCGCCTGCCGGCTGGATAAGTCTCTGCCGATGGTGCAGCTCAGCCAGCGACTGCTGCTGGAGAGTATGGGCGGCACGGCGCTCTCCGCCAGCGAAAGTGAAGCGGCGCTGGAGGCGATCGCCTGCCTGTTGCGCCCGGTGCTGCGCCAGCGTGAGCCGACCCCGTCCCGGCGGGACAAGCAGTTTCAGAAGATAATAGCGTTAATCGACGCATCCATTCAGTCGGAGCATCTGCGGCCGGAGTGGCTGGCCAGCGAGATGGGAATGTCGGTGCGCAGCCTCTATCGGCTGTTTGCCGACAAAGGGCTGGTGGTGGCGCAGTATATTAAGAACCGGCGGCTGGATCTGTGCGCCCGGGCGTTACAGGACGTCCACGATGACGAAAAGCTGGCGGGGATCGGCTACCGCTGGGGCTTCAGCGACCATAGCCATTTCTCCACCGCCTTTAAGCAGCGCTTTGGCGTCTCGCCGGGCGAATACCGCAAGCGCTGCCGCTAATTATTTGCGCAGCCACTGGCCGTTTAGCCCCTGAACGTACTCGCCGGGTTGAGCGCGGGCCACCAGCTTCTGTCCGGCCATTTTCGCTACCTCATCCACCGGCAGATTGTTGTCATCCGCCAGCTGCTGGTAGCTTTCACTGCGCGCGGCGTTGATCTGTTTCACCAGCGCCAGCGTCTCTTTATCCTGACGCAGCGGCGCCAGATAGCCGTTCAGCGTCTCCCCCACCCGCCCCTGCTGGCGCGCTTCGCTCAGGGTTAACGCCAGCGCGGGCGCGCTGAGCAGAGTCAGCGCCAGCGCCGCGGTTAACAGTCGTTTTCTCATCGTCGCCTCAGAACAAATCGCTGCGGGATTTCAGCAGGTTTTCCACATCCTTATCGACCTTGATATGGATCTCATGCTCAATTTTGACATTCATATTGATGGTGATGGGCTCTTTCGACGCCGCAATTTCGATACGCGGCGTACAGCCGGCGAGCAGCATCGACGCCACTATGGCCAGTAACAGCTTCTTCATTTAGGTTCCTTACATGTCTTACCGTCCGTACAGCGCCGCACGGGCAGCGTGGCATTTTGCTCAAGCCACGCCTGTAAATTGTCGCCGAAGCGTAAACTGCGCCACAGATCGAAAATATTCTCCTCATGAGCGTAGTTTAAATGCACGGTACTGCTTTTCCCGTCCACCCGGCTGGTGCCGTTGATGGCGGCCTTAAGCGTCAGCACGCCCAGATTGTTCAGGTTAATCTGCGTCGATGAACGGGAGATCTCCATATAGCGCAGCCAGTTGATCGCCGCCCCGGCGGAGACGTTGTCCGCCACCAGCGCATCGGCGGTGTCTTTATCCAGCCGCAGGGTCATCGGTCCGTCATTGCGCAGCCAGCCGTCGTGGATAATCCATTGATTGTTCTCCAGCCACAGCGGCAGCGCGCCGCTCACCGCCCCGGACATGGCGAACTGCTTCACCTTGACCGCGCTGGTCAGTTCGCTGCTGGAGATGTGCTGCAGACGGATCAGCGCCGGGTCACGCTGCGGCATGCGCAGCTGCAGCAGGGTCAGCTTGCCGCCTAACAGGTCGACGCTGACGTCGCTAAGCTGCAGTGGATTGGCCTCGCTCCACGGCCAGGTGCCCTGCAGGTCCGCCGTCAGGTTGCGCGCGGTGACCTGGTTGACGATTTCGCCAATGCGCAGGGAGACCGGACGGCGGGTGCCCAGCTGCCAGTGGCCGTCGCTGAAGCGGAACGGAAGAACGAAGTCGACGCCGTTGATCTGGTTATCCGGCATCCAGGCGCTGCCGCCCTTCAGGACGCCATGGCCGCCTGCCTCAAATCCCTGCCCGGCTGCCGCCGAGAAGGCCACCTGCGCATAGAGACTGCCTTCGCGCAGGTTCATCTTCCAGTCCGGCGGCACCAGCGGCTGGAATACCGTCAGCGACTGTTTTGGCCACCACGCCTGGCCGCGCAGCCGTTCGCCATCCCAGCGCCCGGTCAACCGCACCGGGCCAATGGTGTCGGCGTGCAGCGCGCCGGTGAACTGGAACCACGTCGGGTCCCGGCCGTCGAGGGCGAATTTCAGCGTCGACGCCGGAAGATAGCTGCCGCCGGTGAAGGTAGTTTTTGCCGCATCCAGCGACAGCGCGCCGGTCAGCCGAGGATGCTCAGCATCGCGCAGCCAGCGGATCGGCTGCTCGAGGGTCAGACGCGGCGTGCTGACCCGCATCGTGCCGTACTCGAGCTTGTCGAAACCCGTGGAGAGGCTGCTCAGCGTAATGGCATTGTCCCGCCACTCACCGCTGCCCTTCACATCCCAGCGCGCCTGCATAGGCGTGAAATGCCCCTCGCCCCAGTAGCGCCACTGCCAGCGGCCGCTGTCGGGCAGAAAATCGTTCGCCAGACCGTCCAGGTGCAACGTAAAGTCGCCCATCTGCTGCTCATGGGCGCGGAGGATCGCCTGCAGGCGGCCATCGACGCCTTGCTGCGTGACCTTTACCCCGGCCAGCGGCCAGCGAATTTCGTCAATGTTCAGCGCGTCGATCACCCGCCCGCGCGAACGCAGTAGCGCCCCGGGGTGAAACGCCAGCTGCGGGCTGACCAGCGACCCGCTGAGCTGGGCCGGCAGCGCGGCGTAAAAGATCATCTCCCCCAGCTTGGCCTCGCCGGTGAGTCGCAGCGGCAGGTCGCTGTTATCCATGCTCAGCTTGCCCGGGCCGATATTCAGCACCGCGTTGCCTTTTCCGGCATGCCCCTCGGTGAGAACATTCAAGCGACCGCTGACGATCATCTGTTCCGTGCCCTGCTGCCAGTTACCCACCGACAGCGCCACGCGGCCGCTCAGCGGATACGCCTCGTAGCGGGTGCGCCAGCGGCCGTCGCTGATGGTGATCCGCTCCGGAGTGATCTCCCACGGCAGGTCGAGAATGGGCTCCACCTCGCCGCGCGGGGTGACCAGCAGCTGGCCGCGATTATGCTGCCACGTCAGCTCGGCATCGATCCATTCCGCAGTCTGCGGGAATTCGAAGGTGCCCTGCATCTGGCCATCGACCGGCAGGCCATCCGGCACCAGCGGCAGATGGAAGGTACCCACCAGCTTCACCGGCGGCTGATCGTCAGCCAGCCGGGCGCTGAACTGGCTGACGGTAAGCGCCTGGCCGCGCAAGCGCGCCTGCAGGCTCAAATCGTTACCGGCAAAGCCGATATCCTGCTGCGCAGGGGTCAGTGACATCACCAGCCGCCCCTGCCATTTTTCCCACGGCGACAGCCGCAGGTTATCAATAGTTAACCAGCTGTAGGGCAGCATCGATTGCCATTCGGCAAGGGTGCGCGGCGATCCGGGCGTGGGATCGCTGGCCGGCAGTTTGCTCAGGCAGGCGCTGTTGATCTCCAGTTGGTCAATATGCAGCCGCCAGCGGCTGGGGCGCGAGAGACGGGCATCGGTCACCCTGGCGAGTTCACACTCGCCCACCAGATAGCGCAGATCGGGGATCAGCAGGGCGGAACGCGTAAGACGCGGGCTCTCCTGCATAGCGATATGAGTGCCCACGGGCAGCCAGATGCCCGCCAGCGTCGGCACCCAGTGGGTCAGCGTCAACAGCAGGGTTAGCGGCAGTAACACCAGCGCTAACACCAGCGCGATGGCGGCTTTATATTTACCCTTCATGGGCAGTTAATATCCTGATTCAACATAAGTAAAAGCCGAAAGGCGCCCATTGTGACACGTTCGACCAGTGAGTGAAAGTTTGCGACCTGTTAAAGCATAGTTGCCAGCCGGTATCGCGGCGCGGCGATCGGCCGTCACCATTTAACTTTTGTTTAAGCACCCCCTGCCACACTCCAGAAAGATAGGTATTGCTTGCGGGAGAGACGGTGTCGTTAATTATCTCGCTCATTGAGAGCGCACAGGGCCACTATCCATTGGTATTACTGATGGTTTTCTTGCTCACTTTCACTAAATCCTGCGCGCTGGTGTCGCTGGCCATCCCGGGCACCTCCGGCCTGCTGCTGCTGGGGACATTCGCTTCCGCCAGCCTCGGTCATTTCCTGCTAATGTGGTCCAGCGCCAGCCTCGGCGCCATCGGCGGATTCTGGCTCTCGTGGTGGTTGGGCGTTCGCTATCGTCACCGCCTTACGCAGTTACGCTGGCTGACCGCCGAGCGGCTGGCCCGCAGCCGACTCTTTTTTCAGCGCCGCGGGCTGTGGGCGGTCTTTTTCAGCCGCTTTCTCTCTCCCCTGCGCGCCACCCTGCCCCTGGTCAGCGGCGCCAGCGGCCTGCCGCTGTGGTCGTTTCAGCTGGCTAACGTCAGCTCCGGTCTGCTGTGGCCGTTTCTGCTGCTCTCCCCCGGCGCGTTAAGCCTGAGTTTGTGGTAAAAAAAACTTTGTCTTTCAAAGAGATTCCTCAAATCCGCGATATGCTCTAGAATTAGGATAAGCACCTGCCATTTAAACTATTTTTTAATAATTGTACGATTATTTTAAATATGCTACCGTGACGTTATAATCACTGGAGAAAAGTCTTATGAAAATCGCGGTTTACAGTACGAAGCAGTACGATAAAAAGTACCTGCAGCACGTGAATGATACCTACGGCTTTGAACTGGAATTCTTCGACTTCCTGCTGACAGAGAAAACCGCCAAAACCGCCAACGGTTGCGAAGCGGTATGCATCTTCGTCAATGACGACGGCAGCCGTCCGGTGCTGGAGGAGCTGAAGGCCCACGGCGTGAAGTATATCGCCCTGCGCTGCGCCGGGTTTAACAACGTCGACCTCGAGGCGGCGAAAGAGCTTGGCCTGCGCGTCGTGCGCGTCCCGGCCTACTCGCCGGAAGCGGTGGCTGAGCATGCGATCGGCATGATGATGTCGCTTAACCGCCGCATCCACCGCGCCTACCAGCGTACCCGTGATGCTAATTTCTCCCTGGAAGGCCTCACCGGTTTCACCATGTATGGCAAAACCGCCGGGGTGATCGGCACCGGGAAAATTGGCGTGGCGATGCTGCGGATCCTCAAAGGTTTTGGCATGCGTCTGCTGGCGTTCGACCCGTACCCAAGCGCCGCCGCGCTGGAGTTGGGGGTGGAATATGTCGACCTCGCCACGCTGTACAAGGAGTCGGACGTGATCTCCCTGCACTGCCCGCTGACCGACGAAAACTACCATCTGCTCAATCGCGGGGCTTTCGATCAGATGAAGGACGGAGTGATGGTGATTAACACCAGCCGCGGCGCGCTGATCGACTCCCAGGCGGCCATCGATGCCCTGAAGCACCAAAAAATTGGCGCGCTGGGGCTGGACGTTTATGAGAACGAACGCGATCTGTTCTTCGAAGACAAATCCAACGACGTGATCCAGGATGACGTCTTCCGTCGCCTCTCCGCCTGCCACAACGTGCTGTTCACCGGCCATCAGGCGTTCCTCACCGCCGAGGCGCTGATCAGCATTTCGGAGACCACCCTGGGCAATCTGCAGCAGGTCGCCAACGGTGAAACCTGCCCGAACGCTATCGTCTGATTCCTTTCCCTTTTGTGCTCCTCTCCCCGGGGGGAGCACATTCAGATAATCCCCACAGATCCCCGCTGCGATACCGTTACACTGGCTTTGTTTTATTAGTAATGTGAATGTTTTGGAGTGAAAATGAACAAATTTGCGGCATTACTGGCGGCAGGGTTGCTGCTGTCCGGCTGTGTCTATAACAGTAAGGTGTCCACCGGCGCGGAACAGCTACAGCATCATCGTTTCGTGCTGACCAGCGTCAACGGCCAGGCGGTAAACGCTGGCGACCGGCCGCTGGAGCTGAGCTTCGGCGAGAAGATGGCTATTACCGGCAATATGTATGTTTCGGGCAAGATGTGCAACGGCTTCAGCGGGGAAGGTAAGGTGTCGGACGGCGAGCTGAAGGTCAAATCGCTGGCGATGACCCGGATGCTGTGCCACGATGCCCAGCTTAATACCCTTGATGCGACCATTGGTAAGATGCTGCGCGAGG
Organism: Klebsiella sp. JB_Kp031; assembly: GCF_040064295.1. NCBI lineage: Bacteria > Pseudomonadati > Pseudomonadota > Gammaproteobacteria > Enterobacterales > Enterobacteriaceae > Klebsiella > Klebsiella sp. JB_Kp031. The sequence continues at coordinate 238,223 of NZ_JBEAJW010000023.1, read as the reverse complement.
GCGCGCAGGTCGATCTGACGGAAAACCAGTTGACGCTGGCGACCGCCGACCAGACGCTGGTCTATAAGCTCGCCGACCTGATGCACTAGCCGGCGTTTTGAGCCCGCTGCGGGGCTGCCATTAATAGCCGCAGCTTCCGCCCGCCAGCGCCTGCTCGCTGCAGCGTTTACCGTTCGGCAGCGCGCACATGCCAATCGCTGAACCATCGAGCTGACGAGCCACCGATAACGAGCCGCCTATCATGGCGCAGTTGGCCTGACCGGCGTCGCTCATCGCCGCCCGCATTCCTGGCGTGACGTGCGCCGCCGTGGCCTGCTGAACGGGTTCACTACTGCACGCCGACAGCAACAGCGCCGCACACCCCACTAACATCGCAGCTCGCATTTTCTCTCCCCTCGGAAACGTCTTAAAAAGCAAACCCAAGAATAATAGGCAGCGTGGCGCGCGGCGTCGAGAGGTGAAGTACGTATTTATGCGTCTCATTAACATTTTCTAGCAAATTTCTGCGTAAAGGTTGATCTGCACCGGGATAGTCACCGGGCGATGGCTCGCCTTCACGTCCAGAAAAGTTACTTTCTCCGCGAACTGCGCAAAATATTGATCTGGTCACGGGTAGCCGTCGTATTGAGGACACAAATGCAAAAATGGCGGCGCCAACGGTTTGCTAAACTACCTCTTATATAATTACAGGGCGCGTCGCGGTTTCACGCGTCCATTCTTTTGCGCAATGTAAGGGTGTCTTCATATGATTACGATTGATGGTAATGGCGCGGTCGCTTCCGTCGCGTTTCGCACCAGTGAAGTTATCGCCATCTACCCGATCACGCCCAGTTCAACGATGGCGGAACAGGCTGACGCCTGGGCCGGCAATGGGCTGAAAAACGTCTGGGGCGATGTGCCACGCGTGGTAGAAATGCAGTCGGAGGCAGGCGCCATTGGCGCCGTACATGGCGCGCTGCAGACTGGCGCCCTCTCCACGTCCTTTACCTCATCGCAGGGCCTGCTGCTGATGATCCCCACGCTGTACAAACTGGCCGGCCAGCTGATGCCGTTTGTCCTGCACGTCGCCGCCCGCACCGTCGCCACCCACGCGCTGTCGATCTTCGGCGACCATTCCGATGTGATGGCCGTGCGTCAGACCGGGTGCGCCATGCTGTGCGCCAGCAGCGTTCAGGAAGCGCAGGATTTCGCGCTGATCTCGCATATCGCCACCCTGCAAAGCCGGGTGCCGTTTATTCATTTCTTTGATGGTTTCCGCACTTCGCACGAAATCAACAAAATCGCCCCGCTGGCGGACGACACGATTCGCGCCCTGCTGCCGCAGGAGAAAATCGCTGAGCATCGCCAGCGCGCGCTCAATCCGGAACACCCGGTGATCCGCGGGACCTCCGCTAACCCTGACACCTACTTCCAGTCGCGGGAGGCCACCAACCCGTGGTACGACGCGGTTTATGATCATGTCGAGAAAGCGATGGATGACTTCGCCGCCGCCACCGGCCGCCAGTACAAACCGTTTGAGTTTTACGGCCATCCGCAGGCGGAACGCGTGATCGTCATTATGGGCTCGGCCATCGGCACCTGCGAAGAGGTGGTCGATGAACTGCTGAGCCGCGGCGAGAAAGTCGGCGTCCTGAAAGTGCGCCTCTATCGCCCATTCTCCGCCGCCCACCTGCTGGCAGCGCTGCCGGAGAGCGCCCGGGCGGTGGCGGTGCTGGATCGCACCAAAGAACCTGGCGCGCACGCGGAGCCACTGTATCTCGACGTGATGACCGCCCTGGCGGAAGCCTTTAACCGCGGCGAGCGCGAGACGCTGCCGCGGACCATCGGCGGCCGCTACGGTCTCTCTTCCAAGGAGTTCGGTCCGGAATGCGTGCTGGCGATATTCCATGAGCTGCAGGCCGCCCAGCCGAAGCCGCGCTTTACCGTCGGCATCTATGACGACGTGACCAACCTGTCGCTGCCGCTGGGCGAAAATACTCTGCCATCAGAGGCCAAGCTCGAAGCGCTGTTCTACGGCCTCGGCAGCGACGGCAGCGTGTCGGCCACCAAAAACAATATCAAAATCATCGGCAATTCCACCCCGTGGTTCTCCCAGGGGTACTTTGTCTATGACTCAAAGAAGGCGGGCGGCCTGACCGTCTCCCATCTGCGGGTCAGCGAAAAGCCGATTCGTTCTTCGTATCTGATTTCGCAGGCCGATTTCGTTGGCTGCCACCAGCTGCAGTTTATCGATAAATACCAGATGGCCGAGCGGCTGAAGCCCGGCGGCATTTTCCTGCTCAACACGCCGTACAGCGCCGATGAAGTCTGGTCCCGCCTGCCGCAGGAAGTGCAGGCCACCCTGAATCAGAAAAAAGCGCGTTTTTACGTGGTCAACGCGGCGAAGATCGCCCGCGAATGTAGCCTCGGGGCGCGCATTAATACCGTGATGCAGATGGCGTTCTTCCATCTGACTCACATCCTGCCTGGCGACAGCGCGCTGGCGGAACTGCAGGCGGCCATCGCCAAAAGCTACAGCAGCAAAGGCCAGGAGCTGGTGGAACGCAACTGGCAGGCGCTGGCCCTGGCCCGCGAATCGCTGGCGGAAGTGCCGCTGCAGCCGGTGAATGCCAACAGTCCGAACCGCCCGCCGGTGGTCTCCGACGCCGCGCCGGATTTCGTCAAAACGGTCACCGCCGCGATGCTGGCCGGTCTCGGCGATGCGTTGCCGGTCTCCGCCCTGCCGCCGGACGGCACCTGGCCCATGGGCACCACGCGCTGGGAGAAACGCAACATCGCCGAAGAGATCCCCATCTGGAAGGAAGCGCTATGTACCCAGTGCAACCACTGCGTCGCCGCCTGCCCGCACTCGGCGATCCGCGCCAAAGTGGTCGCACCGGAAGAGATGGAGAACGCCCCTGCCAGTCTGCACTCGCTGGACGTCAAGTCCCGCGATATGCGCGGGCAGAAATACGTACTGCAGGTCGCCCCGGAAGACTGCACCGGCTGCAACCTGTGCGTGGAAGTGTGCCCGGCAAAAGATCGCCAGAATCCGGAGATCAAGGCCATCAATATGATGTCCCGCCTGGAGCATGTGGAAGAGGAGAAAGTGAATTACGATTACTTCCTCAACCTGCCGGAAATCGACCGCAGCAAACTGGAGCGTATTGATATCCGCACTTCGCAGCTGATCAGCCCGCTGTTTGAATACTCCGGCGCCTGCTCCGGCTGTGGCGAAACGCCGTATATCAAACTGCTGACCCAGTTGTATGGCGACCGGATGCTGATTGCCAATGCCACCGGCTGCTCATCCATTTACGGCGGCAACCTGCCCTCGACCCCGTACACGACCGACGCCAACGGCCGCGGCCCGGCGTGGGCCAACTCGCTGTTTGAGGATAACGCTGAATTCGGGCTCGGCTTCCGCTTAACCGTCGATCAACATCGTCAGCGCGTGATGCGCCTGCTGAGCGAATTCGCCGACCAGCTGCCGGCAGAGCTGAACGCGGCGCTGCATGCCGAGGCGACGCCGGAAGCGCGCCGTGAACAGGTGGCGGCCCTGCGCCAGGCGCTGACCGGCGTGCAAGGCGCTGAAGAGCTGCTGACCGATGCCGACGCGCTGGTGGAGAAATCCGTCTGGCTGATCGGCGGCGACGGCTGGGCCTACGATATCGGCTTCGGCGGCCTGGATCATGTGCTGAGCCTGACGGAAAACGTCAACATTCTGGTGCTGGATACCCAGTGTTACTCCAACACCGGCGGCCAGGCGTCAAAAGCCACCCCGCTGGGGGCGGTCACTAAGTTTGGCGAGCACGGTAAACGCAAGGCACGCAAAGATCTTGGCGTCAGCATGATGATGTATGGTCATGTCTATGTGGCGCAGATTTCGCTGGGCGCGCAGCTGAACCAGACGGTGAAAGCGATTCAGGAAGCGGAAGCCTATCCGGGGCCGTCGCTGATCATCGCCTACAGTCCTTGCGAAGAGCATGGCTACGATCTGGCGCTCAGCCACGATCAAATGCGTCAGCTGACCGCCACCGGCTTCTGGCCGCTCTACCGCTTCGACCCACGTCGGGCGGAAGAAGGCAAGATCCCGCTGGCGCTGGACTCTCGCCCACCGTCAGACGCCCTGGCTGAGACGCTGCTCAATGAGCAACGCTTCCGTCGCCTGAACGCCCAGCAGCCGGAAGTGGCGGAGCAGCTGTGGAAAGATGCTGCCGCCGACCTGCAGAAGCGCTACGACTTCCTCGCCCAGCTGGCTGGCAAAGCGGAGAAATCACCGAGCGAGAGCTAAGGTTATTTTCCATCCCGCAGCCATAAAAAAAGCCCGAACATGAAGTTCGGGCTTGTCGTTTTACCGATAACAAAATCATTCCGCAGAATGAGACGGCAAATAAAAATGCTTGGCATGACAATAAAGGCATATAACGCTCGAATAATACGCGATCAAACTGAATATGTATAATTTTTATTTTGTATATTAGTTGAAGATGTATTCATCATAATTATCACCATTACTTCAGTATTATTTTATTTAGATTTTACTTATATCGTAACAATTGAGTCTTACCATATCTCAGACCGCTCCTTTAGCATGAGTTCACTTCCTTCCCGGAAGCTAAAACATAAAAACAGTTAAAGGAATTTCTTCATGAAAAGAAAAGTACTGGCCCTCGTTATTCCGGCTTTATTAGCCGCTGGCGCCGCACATGCGGCGGAAATTTATAATAAAGACGGAAATAAATTAGATGTCTATGGCAAGGTAGACGGTCTGCACTATTTCTCCAGCGACTCGAAAAAAGACGGCGACCAAACTTACGTTCGCTTTGGCTTTAAAGGCGAAACCCAGATCAACGATATGCTCACCGGTTACGGCCAGTGGGAATACAACGTTCAGGCCAACAATACCGAAAGCGCCGGCGATCAGGCGTGGACCCGTCTGGCCTTCGCCGGTATCAAAGTGGGCGATTACGGTTCCTTCGACTACGGTCGTAACTACGGCGTGCTGTACGACGTCGAAGGCTGGACCGATATGCTGCCGGAGTTCGGCGGCGACTCTTACACCTATGCGGATAACTTTATGGCAGGCCGCGCCAACGGCGTCGCGACCTACCGTAACAGCGACTTCTTCGGTCTGGTAGACGGTCTGAACTTCGCCCTGCAGTATCAGGGTAAAAACGAAGGCCAGAACGCCCAGGACATCAACGTCGGCACCAACAACCGCAGCAGCGACAGCGATGTTCGCTTTGACAACGGCGACGGTTTCGGTCTCTCTACCTCCTATAACTTCGGCATGGGCATCAGCGCGGCAGCGGCCTACACCTCATCTGACCGTACCAACGACCAGATGACCCAGACCAACGCCCGTGGCGATAAAGCTGAAGCCTGGACCGCTGGCCTGAAGTACGACGCCAACAATATCTACCTGGCGACCATGTACTCTGAAACCCGCAACATGACCCCTTACGGCAACGACGGCGTGGCCAACAAAACGCAAAACTTCGAAGTCACCGCTCAGTATCAGTTCGACTTTGGTCTGCGTCCGGCTATCTCCTATCTGCAGTCCAAAGGCAAAGATCTCTATAACACCGGCAGCTACGCCGATAAAGATCTGGTCAAATATATGGACGTCGGCGCCACCTATTACTTCAACCGTAATATGTCCACCTACGTTGATTACAAAATCAATCTGCTGGATGACAACGACAGCTTCTACAAAGACAACGGTATCTCTACCGACAACATCGTCGCGTTGGGCCTGGTTTACCAGTTCTGATGCGCCAGCCCGCCGGTTCCGGCGGGCTTTCTCTCTCTTTGCATCGCACCAGCTAAAACAAAACAATATATCCCACCGCTTAAAATAGCCGTCCATTTAGTGATATAGTCGTGCTCAGTCAGTGCCTGCCCGAGGACGTCCATCATGCATCATCACCCGGTAAAATCTTCCCGAATTATCTCTGTCGCCTATGATGACGCTTCCGCCACGCTGGAAATTTGTTTTTATCACCAGCCGCCGTTGCAATATACCGGCGTTCCACCGCGTATTTTTCGTGACTTTTTACAGGTGGTGTCAAAGGGTCGCTTTTATGACGGCGTGATAAAGGGAAAATTTCCCGAACACAAGTCACGTTAATGTCAAAGTGTGACTGCGGTCATGATACAAAACGTGCCATAATGCCGTACAATATGAGGGGATACTTAAACAGGAGGTTTTATGAGCAGAATGATTCTTGTCCCCATCGATATCTCTGATAAAGAATTTACTGAACGCATTATCAGTCACGTTGAATCGGAAGCGCGGATTGACGACGCTGAGGTCCATTTCCTCTCCGTTATCCCTTCCCTGCCTTATTATGCCTCACTGGGAATGGCCTATACCGCCGAACTGCCTGGTATGGATGAGCTGCGTGAAGGAACGGAAACGCAGCTTAAAGAACTCGCGAAACAGTTCTCTATCCCGGAAGATCGGAAACATTTTCACGTTGCCGAAGGATCGCCAAAAGATAAGATCCTGGCCCTCGCCAAGTCGCTACCCGCCGACCTGGTGATCATTGCTTCGCACCGGCCGGATATTACCACCTATCTGCTGGGCTCCAACGCCGCCGCGGTGGTCCGCCACGCCGAGTGCTCGGTGCTGGTCGTTCGCTAACGCCTCAGCCCGCCGCCCGGCGGGCTTTTTATTTTTACTTCTGCCCCTGCCCGCAGCGGAAAGTGCCGGAAAGATGCTGACATTCCGCCCCTGAATCCGTACCATACACGCCACGGTTGTCTGTCAGACCTCATTAATTGCTACGCGCCAGCGCCACGTTGTCCAGCGGCTGGCAGAACGCGTGCTCTTCTGATGCCACACTATGAATTGAGCCACTATTACATGCTGCAAAATCAAGAAATCAGTAAAAATGTACAACACCAATAAGTTGTGCCCCCTCCAACCAACTGAATTTATTTTATATTTACATACAGCCAGCCCCCACAGCGCCGGCCGCTGGTCCTGGTACCTGAATCCCCCCGGGAATGGATGAGGCAGGCTATTCGAGGAAAAGAGGTGAATGAGATAATTGCAGATGGTGCGGTACCTGCTGATCATTTCACATGGCACCCCGTTTTCCGAGCGGTGGACAACGTTAGGAATCAGGGGGCGTAATTGATTGAGGCTATTAAAATCCAATAACCTGATAATACCCGCACTATGCTGAAAGCAGACCTTGGTGTTCTGCTTGCCTTTTGCTTCGGGAATGCCCTCAAAGCGCATAAGTTAAGGAAGTTGCTCAGGCTCCGAGGACATCTTTAGGGCTGGTTGATAAAAAATCAAAATTGTGAGCTACTTTCATCGATAATAAATTCAACGTAATAAAAAACCGCCGGCGCGAGTTTCAATCAGAAGTCATCTATTATCACGTTAAGATAGTTAAGATAACGCAACTGTACCGATCAGCTACTCTTTGAAACCAGGCTTGCCATTCCTGGCCCGCCATTCTTTCACTTCCTTAACAACCCTTTCCGGACTATCCTCTCGGCCCTTTGGAGGATAGAAAATTACATCAGAACCATCAGGGTGTTCAGTGATACGTTCAAACTCTAAAACATTTTGCACATCTTCATCTTCGGTTGTATTATCCGGATTAAATATCTTTTTCACAAAAGCTAAAAACTCAGATTCGGTGTAATCAGAAATGCTTTTTTTATTGTCCATCATTTACCACCATTGCTTAGTGAACTTCGACATGGCTTTTTGTGCATCATAACTCTCCAGTTCTCAATACCATACACATCACCGGTATTTTAATAGCTTTTGCGTGTTCTAATTCATGTTTAAGCCTTCCCCCGACATGCTCATTTTACGAATGAACGACCATGTTTCTTACTTGATACCCCCTAAGCTAGCTTGTCAAACCGCTCAGTTAGCTCAGTGGTATCAGAAACCGCCTTCCTGAAAGCTCTCCGAATGAATGAAAGTTCGAAAACTCACAGCCACGAAATTTTTCAGCAATCACACTGGGAACAGGAGAGCCTAACTCGTCTCCAGTTTTTTTTCAGCCAACCATGACTAACCTGCTCCCCTTAACCAGTGATTTTGCCAGGTAAATCTCTAGAGCTTGCCAACATAACATCACTTGGCTCGACTCCCATTGCAAGAGCATCAGGCTGCTAGATCTCTCAGTACACAAAATCCAGGTAGGCTAGCAGTATTTACGGTTGAGATGGACGAAATCTTATTGTTCCACGCGCAATGCCTGGCTTTCCGGGCTCATACTTGCATTTTCTCATTGCTGATCTTGTTTCTCTAAAAAAGATCTCAGCACCAGTTGTCTCAACAGAAGTTACTTCCCCTTTTTCATTTACTGAGGCAGCGTAATTTACAGTGCCACTAATCCGATTAGCCATGGCAGAAACTGGATAATAAGGATTAGGGCAACTTATCCGCACAGGCACAACTTCTTCTTTATTTTCTGCAGCAAGTGCCAAGTTTGATATAAGAACAGCGCAAACCAGAAGTAATGTTTTTTTCATAACCGATACCAATTGTTGTTTTCCTTATGTCTATAGATCTCTAATACGCCTTTTTCATGCAACGCCGGAGAATGCGGCTCCACTTCTACATCCCCGCTGGTATGGAGGGGATTATATATCACAGCCGGGTTAGCTGCGCGCTTTGCGTTCTGCGGGGGATTGAGGCATCGCCATTCTTCCGCAGGGCTACTCCTTCCCTATAACGCTTCCATTCACCTATATTCCATTAAAAAATGAGGAGTTTCGACTTATCATTTAGGGTCAAGTAAAGTAAACACCTCTCTTACAGCCAGATTTCCAATCTTATGTGAGACCCAAAACCCGGCACTGATTGCCGGGTATTTTATTGCTTCCCAGGTGCTTTTACGGTTTCTCACGCCCGGCACATCTCCGGCGAGTTACCTCTCACCAGCGCCTCAGCAAAAGGCCTCGGTATGGCATTAGCAGCAGGAAACCGGACGATACAATTGCTCGGCCCTGCCCTGGACGCGCTCAAAGCGCAGCATGAACTGACAGCTGGACATCCGGTCGCCACTATCACGTTTCACCACAGGGAATACGGCTCAAGCGAGGAACAGAATTTGCGACTTGTTTTCATGCCGCGGAGACGGAAAGGCGAGCAAAAACCCTGCTACTCGCACAGCAGCATAGGCAGCAGATGGGAAGCTGCAGTAAAACGCGCTGGCATTCGCCGCAGGAATCCGTACCATACGCGGCATACTTTTGCCTGCTGGCTCCTGACGGCTGGCGCAAACCCGTCTTTTATAGCCAATCAGATGGGGCATGAAAACGCGCAAATGGTGTACGACGTTTATAGTACATGGATAGAAGAAATGAACGGCGACCAGGTTTCTATGTTGAATTCCCGGCTTGGGCTTTAACACGTTTTGCCCCCTATATGCCCCTTTAAGATTTTGAGAATGTTAATAATGCAAGAAAATCAAGAACTTACAAAGAAAGAGAAATACAACATCGATAAGATGCAGAAACGTCTGCGCCGCAACGTCGGTGAGGCGATCGCCGACTTCAATATGATTGAAGAGGGCGACCGCATTATGGTTTGTCTGTCAGGCGGCAAGGACAGCTATACCATGCTGGAGATCCTGCGTAACCTGCAGAAAAGCGCGCCCATCTCCTTCTCGCTGGTGGCGGTGAATCTCGACCAGAAACAGCCTGGGTTCCCGGAGCATATTCTGCCGGCGTATCTTGAGCAGCTGGGCGTTGAATATAAGATTGTTGAAGAGAACACCTACGGCATCGTCAAAGAGAAGATCCCGGAAGGGAAAACCACCTGCTCGCTGTGCTCTCGCCTGCGTCGCGGCATTCTCTACCGTACCGCCACCGAACTTGGCGCCACCAAGATTGCCCTCGGCCATCATCGCGACGACATCCTGCAGACGCTGTTCCTGAATATGTTCTACGGCGGCAAAATGAAAGGAATGCCGCCGAAGCTGATGAGCGACGACGGCAAACACATCGTTATCCGCCCGCTGGCCTACTGCCGCGAAAAGGACATCGAGCGCTTCTCCCAGGCCAAGGGCTTCCCGATCATTCCTTGCAACCTGTGCGGTTCGCAGCCTAACCTGCAGCGCCAGGTGATCGCCGATATGCTTCGCGACTGGGATAAGCGTTATCCGGGACGCATTGAAACCATGTTTAGCGCAATGCAGAACGTGGTGCCTTCGCACTTGAGCGACGTTAATCTGTTTGATTTTAAAGGCATCACCCACGGCTCCGAGGTGGTGGACGGTGGCGATTTAGCGTTTGACAGGGAAGAGATTCCCCTGCAGCCTGCCGGCTGGCAGCCGGAGGAAGAGGACGCCCGGTTGGATGAGCTGCGTCTGAACGTAGTGGAAGTGAAGTAACCCGCAAGCGTCTCAGGCCGCCGCCTGAGACGCGCTATGCTGCCCTTACTTCAGCAGTCGTACGCGGCAGGCTTTGCCTTTGATCTTGCCGTTTTGTAACTGCTTATACGCCTTCTGCGCCATATTCTGGCGGATCGCCACATAGACGTGGGCCGGGTGGACGTTAATTTTGCCGATATCGGCGCCATCAAATCCCATATCACCGGTCAACGCCCCCAGCACATCCCCCGGGCGCATTTTCGCCTTTTTTCCGCCGTCGATGCACAGCGTCGCCATCTCCGCCGTCAGCGGCGTGATAGCGTTACCCGCCGGCGCCGGCAGCCAGTTGAGGGATAACTGCAGCATGTCGGCCAGAATGGTGGCGCGCTGCGCCTCTTCCGGCGCGCAGAAGCTGATAGCCAGACCTTGTTCGCCGGCGCGGGCGGTACGGCCGATGCGGTGCACATGCACTTCCGGATCCCAGGCCAGCTCGAAGTTCACCACCAGCGCGAGAGATTTGATGTCCAGGCCGCGGGCAGCGACATCGGTCGCCACCAGAACCCGGACGCTGCCGTTCGCGAAGCGCACCAGCGTTTGATCGCGGTCGCGCTGCTCGAGGTCACCGTGCAGCGATAATGCGCTCTGCCCGGCGGCGTTGAGCGCATCGCAGACCGCCTGGCAATCGCGCTTGGTATTGCAGAACACCACGCAGGACGCCGGCTGATGCTGGCTGAGCAGACGCTGGAGCAGCGCAATCTTGCCGTGGCGGGAAACTTCAAAGAACTGCTGTTCGATAGCCGGTAACGCATCGACGCTGTCAATCTCAATCGTTTCCGGATGACGCTGCACCCGGCCGCTGATCGCCGCGATTGCCGCAGGCCAGGTGGCGGAAAACAGCAGCGTCTGCCGGTCAGCCGGCGCGAAGCGGATCACCTCGTCGATGGCGTCGCTGAAGCCCATGTCGAGCATGCGGTCCGCTTCATCCATCACCAGGGTCTGCAGCGCGTCGAGAGAGACCGTCCCCTTCTGCAGATGATCGAGCAGACGGCCCGGAGTGGCGACGATAATATGCGGGGCGTGCTGCAGTGAATCGCGCTGGGCGCCAAACGGCTGCCCGCCGCAGAGCATCAAAATCTTGATGTTCGGCAGGCAGCGCGCCAGACGGCGCAGCTCGCCGGCAACCTGATCGGCCAGTTCGCGGGTCGGACACAGCACCAGCGACTGGGTCTCAAAGCGCGACGGATCGATATGCTGCAGCAGACCCAGCCCGAAGGCGGCCGTTTTTCCGCTGCCGGTTTTTGCCTGCACGCGCACATCTTTCCCCGCGAGGATCGCCGGCAGGGCGGCGGCCTGAACCGGCGTCATCGACAGATAACCCAGCTCGTTAAGGTTGGCTAATTGGGCGGCAGGTAAAACAGTCAGGGTAGAAAAAGCGGTCACAATGTATTCTCGTATTAAAGGACAGACGATCTGCAGGCGCGTATCCTCGCAGATCTCCGCGCCTGATGCGACAATTTAATCGGCTCTTCATCAGGCGGCGGATCGGGCTGCGGCTGCGGACGCGGTCGTGGATCGGGTAAAGGAACCGGATCGTTCGGCTCGGGCGAGATGGGGATAGACTGGGCTGTCAGCCCTGAAGCGTAATGCATAGTGGCCTCCCGGAAAGTGATACGGGCGTACCCGCAGGCGTAAACGGCCTGAAGACCGTCGGGTGTCTTAGTAAGCGTAGAAGCTGGTCAGGAGAGCGCAAAAAAAAAGCCGACTCAACAAAGTCGGCGTCGTACGAATCAATTGTGCTATGCAGTAATTCAAAAAAGGAAGTAAGACAATATGGAGCGCAACGCCCATCGCTTGACGTTGCATTCACCTGCGAGAGAGATATTGCCCTGAATGGGTAGAGGGTTTATTGATTTCGCTCAAACATTGCCGGGTTTTCCCGGCATCGTCGCTGCTAAAAGGCGATTCTTTACAACCATTTACTGCGATGTAACCACCATGCAACACCACCGATGACAACGACTAACATCAGGCAGAAGAGGCTAAACCCCAGATGCCAGCTGTTGCCAGGGATCCCGCCGAGGTTGACACCGAACAGGCCGGTTAAAAAGGTGCTGGGCAGAAACACCATCGCCATCAAGGACATCGTATAGGTCCGCCGCGCCAGCGACTCCTGCATAATCTGGGCGATCTCATCGCTCATGATCGCCGTCCGGGCGATGCAGCTGTCGATCTCATCCAGCCCGCGCCCCAGCCGCTCGGCGATATCCTGCATCCGCCGCCGCTGATCGTCGCTCATCCACGGCAGGCGCTCGCTGGCCAGCCGGGCGTAAACATCGCGCTGCGGCGCCATATACCGGCGCATCACGATCAGCTGTTTACGCAGCAGGGCAAGGAAACCGCGCGGCGGCACCTGCTGATCGAGCAGGTCGTCTTCGAGGTCGATTATTCGGTCGTGCAGTTGTTCAATAAACTCACTGGCATGATCGGTCAGCGCGTCGCAGACTTCCACCAGCCAGCTGCCGCAGTCCGTCGGCCCATTGCCCTCCTTCAGGTCGCCCAGCACATCGTCAAGCGCCAGCACTTTGCGCTGACGAGTGGAGACGATGAGCCGCTCATCCATATAGAGACGCATCGCCACCAGCTGGTCTGGCCGTTCATCGGTGCTGCCGTTGATGCAGCGCAGGGTGATCAGCGCCCCGTCGCCGATCCGCGTTACCCGCGGTCGGGTGCTCTCGCCCGCCAGGGCATCGCGCACGTTATTGGGCAGTAGCGGGGTGGCCGCCAGCCAGTCGGCGCTGTCGCTATGGGTATAGTTGAGATGCAGCCAGCAGGGCTTCTCTTTGTCGATAATATCGTTATCGGCGAGCGGCTTCACGCCCCCCTGCCCGTCGAGCACCCACGCGAAGATCGCGTCCGGTATCTGCAACTCCGAGCCTTTAATCGCGTCCACTCAACCTCCGTTAATCCATGCCTGTCACATTGCACGCACTCTGTATAAGGTACGCGAAAGCGCGCTTTTTCGCTGTTTATTGCCCGGTGAAAGGGGCTAATCGCTTCATTAAAAAGCGCTTTCCCCCGGGCCGCGCCCACCTTCCTCATTTAACGTTAAAGTGTAGTGAAATCAAGTTCTTCAGGTTTTGCGCGCCTCAGTGCGACTTTTTGCGGTTTATTTTGCGACTTTATGCTGTATTATGCCGCTTATTGCGTCAACTTGCGGAGTCTCTCGTCATGCATAAGCTCGCCCGACAAAAACACATCCTCGACCGGCTGAGTGAAACCGGTCAGCTGAGCATCAGCGAACTGGTTGATGCGCTGCAGGTGTCGGCCGATACCATACGCCGGGATCTCAGCGAGCTGGAAAACCAGGGCGTACTGCAGAAAAGCCACGGCGGCGCCATCGCGCTTAACGTCCCGGCGATGACGCGCCAGGGAAGAAACGCCCTGCTCCCCGGAACCAAGCAGCGTCTCGGCCAGCAGGTCGCCGCGCGCATCCCCTCCGGCTCGACGCTGTTTCTCGACGCCGGGAGTACCCTGCTGGCCGTCGCTAGCCAGCTGAAAGGCCCCATGACCGTGATCACCGCTTCGCTGGATATCGCCCAGCTGTTTAGCGACCGCGCCGATATCCAGCTCATCCTGCTTGGCGGCCAGTGGGACAGTGAGCAGCGGCTGTTCGCCGGCAGCGCCACGCTGTCGCTGGTGTCGCGCTACCGCGCCGATATCGCGATTCTCGGCGCCTGCGCGTTGCATGCCGAGCTTGGACTGAGCGCCAGCCAGGAGGCCGATGCCGACGTAAAACGCGCCATGCTCGCCGCCAGCGAGGAACACTGGCTGGTGGCGGACCATACCAAAGTCAACCATTGCGAACCCTGGCTGGTGGCCGGTCTCAGCGACATACACCATCTTTTCCTCGATCGTCCCTGGCCTGAGCTGGGGGATGACCCTGCCCTCTCTGTACATATTGCTGACGCTTAACAACGCGGAGAACCTGATGAGTAACAACACGATAAATATCGCCCTGATTGGCTATGGCTTCGTCGGTAAGACCTTCCACGCGCCGCTTATCCGTTCGGTGCCGGGCCTGAACCTGGCCTTCGTCGCCTCGCGCGATGAAGAAAAAGTCAAACGCGACCTGCCGGACGTCACGGTGATCGCCTCCCCGGAAGCGGCGGTCCAGCATCCGGATGTCGATCTGGTGGTCATCGCCTCCCCCAACGCCACGCACGCGCCGCTGGCCCGCCTGGCGCTGAACGCCGGCAAGCATGTGGTGGTGGACAAACCCTTTACCCTTGATATGCAGGAGGCCCGGGAGCTGATCGCCCTGGCGCAGGAGAAACAGCGCCTGCTCTCCGTCTTCCATAACCGCCGCTGGGACAGCGACTATCTCGGGATCCGTCAGGTTATTGAGCAGGGCGCCATCGGCACGGTGAAACATTTTGAGTCCCATTTCGACCGTTTCCGCCCGGAAGTCCGCGTCCGCTGGCGCGAGCAGAACGTTCCCGGCAGCGGCTTATGGTTCGATTTGGGCCCGCACCTGATCGATCAGGCGCTGCAGCTGTTTGGTCTGCCGCAGTCGGTACAGGGCAACATTGCCACCCTGCGCGACGGCGCGGAGATCAACGACTGGGCGCATGTGGTGTTAAACTACCCGGCGCATAAAGCGATCCTCCACTGCAGCATGCTGGTCGCGGGGGGCTCCTCGCGCTTTACCGTGCATGGCGATAAAGGCAGCGTTGTCAAAGCGCGGGCCGACCAGCAGGAGAGCCAGCTGCTGGCGGGTGTGGTACCGGGGAGCGCCGGCTGGGGTCAGGATGATGACAAGCTGGTGATCTATGACGCCTCGCTGCAGGCCCAAACTCAGCCCACCCCGTCGGGCGATCAGCGCCAGTACTATATGCAGATCCGCGACGCGCTGAAGGGCCAGATCGCCAATCCGGTGCCGCCGGTTGAAGCGCTGGCGGTAATGGCCGTTCTGGAAGCGGCGGTGCGTTCCGCGGAAAGCGGCGTGGCGCAAACCCTCGACCTGACCGCCGACGAGCGCAACGCGCTGCGCTAAGCCTGTCGCTACTCCGGTTATCTGCGCGGCCCGCAGGTAACCGGGTCACCGCCCTGACTCCAGAAATAATCACTGCCTGTCAGCAGATTATCCTTTCTTTATCCTGCCTTTTTGCGTAAAGCACCGCTGGAAATTTCAGCCAATTGGGAGGAGGATAGAGAACAGATCGATCGTGATGAGAAAAAGGTTGCTGACGCTGTGGACGCGGTGACCGCAATACCGGACAGGAGAAGCTCATGTACTACACGTTAGGAGATACCACTCTCCATTTTTATCGCTATCAGTGCAAATTTTACGTCGCCCACTGGGAAGGAGGGAACGTGATGGACGAAAAATTTAAACCGTTTATCGAGCAGATCACTGAGAAGACCGGGCTGGACGCGAAGCGCGTCGAGACCGCCGCGCGCGATTATTTTACTAACGTGGATTAACAGGCAGCCTGTTGCTGTATACCAAAGGCCAGGCCGACGCGCCTGCCGTTGATGTTTCCCCTTCCGCCGCCAGGGCCCTCGTTGTCGCTGGCGGCTTTTCTTCCTGCCGGCGCTAAACGGTGGTCAGTTTTGCAAGGATCGCGGCGAAGGTGTCGCTGACGTTATCGCCGGCGAGCATTTTTTTGCGCAAGGTGATACTTCTGCCTGTCGACGGGATGAGCAGCCGGACTTTCGCATCATGACTGCCGCGCTCAGCGAGAACTACATCGCGCAAAGGAATAATGTAGGTGTCGGCATAGAGACCCGGCGTAAATATCATCGACTCGCCGCTGACGCCAATCACCACCCGATTCTGCAGACGATAGCCGTTGCACAACGCCAGAATACCGGCGGCAATAAATACGCCGCCAATACCCATGCCAATCATTAAGATAATTATCCCGGCGATGAGCGCCAGCGCTCCCTGCGGATAAAAAGCGGATGCATTAAAGGTTAATAGCTGGTGATTATCGTCGCGGCTCATCGCCCCGGTTGTTGACCGCCACGGGGTAAAACCGGCGTTAATCCGCGTTTGAAAGCTGAACAGGCTGCCGACCAGAAAGATCATGCTGATGGGTATCATCACGATACCGCCAATAAAGGCCAGCACAATGGCCATATAAGGATAGCGGCCAGACAGCATAATGCTGAGCGCCTGAACCACCACGGCGATAAACAGGGCAAGAACCAGCCAGGACCACATGCTGTCCACCCGACTATGGAAATTCAGTTGTCCTTCATCGAGTAATAAATTACGCGCGACAAAACAGATAATAATATTGACGAACAGGCCAATCCAGGCCAGCTTGTGCACATGCTTCATACCCTACTCCATTATGTATTTTACCATTCCATTTCCAGGCATTATAAAATAAAGACTCAATGCCGGCTGGATAGTAGCAAAGCGGTACGCAAGATCAATAAAAAGCGCGCGGTCACCTCACATTCTCATTTATATTCAGCGTGATATTGTTAGTTATCATTTATCGTAATTATATAAACCATCCTATATATTGGCGCTATATGTTTTCAGCGCAACAATATCGCCCTGCCGCCACGCAGGGCATCGCAGATTAACGCTCCTCCAGCGCCGCCACCGGCTCCAGCGCGCTTTTCCTGCGCAGCAGATAGCCTGCGGCAAGGATCAGCAGCCATACCGGGATCAGGCAGACGGAGATGCGGATGTCCGGGGTCAGATACATCACTCCGAGGATCCCGGCGAGAAACAGCAGACACAGCCAGTTTGTCAGGGGATAGGCGAAACTCTGGAAAGCCGTTACCTTCCCGGCCCGCTGCATCGCGCGGCGGAACTTAAGATGAGTGATGCAGATCATCGCCCAGTTGATGACCAGGGCGGCCACCACCAGGGCCATCAGCAGGGCAAAGGCTTTCCCGGGCATCACATAGTTAATCACCACGCAAAGCGCCGTGGCGACGGCGGATACCGCCAGGGCGGTCAATGGGATCCCGCGGTGGTTCACTCGCAGCAGCGCACGCGGGGCGTTGCCCTGCTGAGCCAGGCCGAACAGCATCCGGCTGTTGCAGTAGACGCAGCTGTTGTAGACCGACAGCGCGGCGGTGAGCACCACCAGATTGAGGGCGTTGGCCACAATATTGCTGTCAATGGCGTGAAAGATCAGCACAAAAGGGCTTCCCCCTTCCACGACGTTCCGCCACGGGTAGAGTGACAGCAGGACCGCCAGCGACCCCACGTAAAACAGCAGAATCCGGTAGATCACGTGGTTGGTGGCTTTGGGAATGGTTTTATGCGGCTCATCGGCTTCCGCCGCGGTGATCCCCACCAGCTCAAGCCCGCCGAAGGAGAACATGATCACCGCCATAGCCATCACCAAGCCCGTGATGCCGTTAGGGAAAAATCCCCCGTCCTGCCATAGGTTGGCCACCGTCGCCGCCGGGCCGCCGTGACCGCTAAATAACAGATAGCAGCCAAAGGCGATCATGCTGATGATGGCGGCCACTTTGACAATCGAGAACCAGAACTCCAGCTCGCCATACACTTTGACGTGCGTCAGGTTGATGGCATTGATCGCCACGAAGAAGATCGCCGCCGACAGCCAGGTGGGTACCTCCGGCCACCAGTACTGAATATAGATCCCCACCGCCGTCAGCTCCGCCATGCTTACCAGCACGTACAACACCCAGTAATTCCAGCCTGACATAAACCCGGCGAAGGGCCCCCAGTAGCGGTTGGCGAAATGGCTGAACGAACCCGCCACCGGCTCCTCTACCACCATTTCGCCAAGCTGACGCATGATAAAGAAGGCGATAACCCCGGCGATGGCGTACCCCAGCAGGACCGAAGGGCCTGCCATACGGATCGTTTGCGCAATACCTAAAAACAGTCCAGTGCCGACCGCCCCCCCGAGGGCAATCAACTGGATGTGGCGGTTTTTTAACCCGCGTTTTAACTGATGCTCTTGCTGCGTTGTCATCTCTGACCTGCCCCTGTCTGTAAAAAGTCACTTTCGCCGGTAGCAACTTTCAGGCCAGCGGATCGCCGCGCAGCGGCAGAGAAAAATTAATTCATTGAATTATATTGAATTATTGTTTTCGCATCAGTTCCGGTAGCTGCTCATCGCGGCGCTGACCTGGCGCATCACACGCGAAAAATGGCCAGATTACGCACAGATCATGAGAAAAAGAGCGACTTAATGCATGAACCTGACCCGTTTTGGTGCATCCGCTTTGCCGCCGTCCGCCCAGGCTTCACGCCAGGCAAAAAACTGTTAGGCTGTTAGCCACTTTTACGTTCCGCTAGTGGCCACTATGTACAACATCGACGACTATGATCTGAAAATTCTTACCCTGCTGCAGGCCAATGGCCGTTTAACCAATCAGGAACTGAGCGAGCTTATCGGACTGTCCGCTTCCCAGTGTTCGCGCCGCCGTATCGCCCTTGAACAGGCGCAGCTTATCCTCGGCTACCATGCGCGTCTGGCGCCGGATGCCGCCGGGCAGGAGATGCTTGGCCTGATTGAGGTGCGTCTGCTGAATCACACCCCGCAATGCGTGGAGAGCTTTCATCAGATGCTCAGTGAAGTGGACGCCATTCTGGACGCCTGGAAAACCACCGGCGACGCCGATTATCTGCTGCGGGTAACGGTCCCGGACCTGCCCGGTCTGAGCCATTTGATCAGCCATATTCTGGCGCAAAACAAAGGGGTGGCCCATCTGAAAACTGCCGTTGTGCTCAACCGCCTGAAAGAGAACGGCCAGCTGATGCCGGGCACGCTCCCGCTGCGCTGAACCGGGGCACAGTGCCCTGCGCTGGTGCAGACGCGGGGCCAGACAATGCGCGACAAGCGGCAAATTCGCACAATTCACGCATTAGGCAACCATAAAACGCACGACACGTGCAATCTTCTCTTCCTGTCAGAACAACAGGTTAGGCTTTACCACGGCTGTTTTTTCCGCAAACGATCGCCCGGGCACTCTCCGCTGGTGCGATTTTTGCAAACAAGAGCTTATCCTTGTTAACGAAAAGATAGTGCTTATTTATGGATAACGTCCTTTCCCCTGAAAAACTGACTCACACCTGGCTGGAGGATGCCCTGGCGCTGCTGTTCGGCACGCTAATGATCTCCTTTGGTATTATCCTGTTTCGTCAGGCCGGTGCCCTGACCGGCGGGACGGCAGGCATGGCCTTTCTGATCCACTACGCCACCCACCTGCCGTTCGGCGTGGTTTTCTTCGCCATTAATCTGCCCTTCTACTGGCTCTCCGTCCGGCGGATGGGCGCCGCCTTCACGCTGAAAACCTTCTGCGCGGTCGGACTGGTGTCGCTGTTCTCCGACCTGCACGGCTACTTTATCCATGTCGATCGCCTGAACCCCTATTACGCCACCCTCTTCGGCAACATCATGGTCGGTATCGGCTTTGTGGTGCTGTTCCGCCATAAAGCGAGCCTCGGCGGCGTCAATATACTGGCCCTCTATCTGCAGGATAAAAGCGGCATCCGCGCCGGTAAATTCCAGATGGTAGTGGACGCCTGCATCGTCACCGCCTCCCTGTGGGTGGTTAGCCTGCCGATGCTGCTGGTCTCTGTCCTCGGCGCCGTGATTTTGAATTCGATTATCGCCATGAACCACCGCCCCGGACGCTATGCGGTGTAATGGCTTCACCTTTAACGGTCATTTCAGGAGTAACCACTGTGTTCCAGAACGTCGACGCCTACGCGGGCGATCCTATCCTGTCGCTGATGGAAGCCTTTCAACAGGATCCCCGGGCAGACAAAGTTAACCTCAGCATCGGGCTGTACTATAACGAGCAGGCCATCATCCCTCAGCTGGAGGCGGTCCGCCAGGCCGCTGACCGGCTACAGAGCCAGTTGCAAAAGGCCAGCCTCTATCTGCCGATGGAGGGACTGGCGCCCTATCGCCGCGCGGTCCAGACGCTGCTGTTTGGCGAACATCATCCGGCGTTGCGTGCCGGACGCATCGCCACCATCCAGACGCTGGGCGGCTCCGGCGCGCTGAAGGTGGGCGCGGATTTTCTCAAGCGCTACTTCCCCGACTCCGCGGTCTGGGTCAGCGATCCGACCTGGGAGAACCATGTGGCCATCTTTGCCGGGGCGGGCTTCGAGGTGCATACCTATCCCTGGTTCGACAGCGCCACTCGCGGGGTCAATTTCCCCGCCATGCTTGCCGCCCTCCAGCAGCTCCCGTCGCGCAGCATCGTGCTGCTCCATCCTTGCTGCCATAATCCGACGGGGGCCGATCTCACCCCCGAGCAGTGGGATCGGGTGATTGAGGTGTTGATCGCCCGGGAGCTGATCCCGTTCCTCGATATTGCCTACCAGGGCTTTGGCCGTGGGCTGGATGAAGATGCCTATGCCATCCGCGCCATCGCCAGCGCCGGGCTGACGGCGCTGGTTAGTAACTCGTTCTCGAAGATTTTTTCGCTGTACGGCGAGCGTGTCGGCGGCCTGTCGGTGGTCTGTGACAATGCCGATGCCGCCGGGCGCGTGCTGGGCCAGTTGAAAGCCACCGTGCGCCGCAACTACTCCAGCCCGCCGGGGTTTGGCGCCCAGGTGGTGTCGCAGGTGCTCAACGATCCCGAGCTGAATGCCCTGTGGCAGGAAGAAGTGGAGGCCATGCGCACCCGCATCAGCGCCATGCGCGTCGCGCTGGTGAAATCCCTGCAGACAGCCCTGCCGGCGGAGGATTTTTCCTATCTGCTGACCCAGCGCGGCATGTTCAGTTACACCGGCTTTAGCGCCGATCAGGTAGACGTTCTGCGCGAAGTGCACGGCATCTATCTGATCGCCAGCGGTCGGGTCTGTGTGGCCGGGCTCAACCACGGCAATATTGCGCGGGTAGCCAGCGCCTTCGCCGCGGTCTGCGCACGCTAGCCGGGGCAACCCCGGCGCGGATTAGCGGTTATTCGCGACGCAGCCGGCGAGCCAGGCGGGTACCCAGCGTCTGAATAAGCTGGACAATAACAATCAGCACCAGGGCGGTGGTGAGGGTGGCAAAGGCGTCGAAGCGCTGATAGCCGTAGGTGATCGCCAGATCGCCGATCCCGCCGCCGCCCACCGTTCCCGCCATGGCGGTCGCGCCAAGCAGACCGATGGTCGCGGTGGTAAGGGCCAGAATCAGCGACGCCGCCGCCTCCGGCAGCATAAAGTGCCAGACGGTCTGCAGAGGGGTAGCGCCCATGGCGTCTGCGGCCTCAAGGATCCCCTCATCCACCTCCAGCAGCGAGCTCTCCACCAGCCGGGCAATATAGGGGGCGACAAAAACGATCAGCGGCACGATGGCCCCCGCGGTGCCGATAGTCGTGCCCACCAGCAGCCTGGTGAAGGGCAGGATCACAATCAGCAAAATGATAAACGGCAGCGAGCGCAGCACGTTAATCAGCGGATTCAGCGCCTGATGCACCACCGGGTTGGCCACGATGCCGCCGGGACGGCAAACCACCAGCACAATTCCCAGCGGGACGCCGATCAGCGCGCCAAAGCCCAGTGAGATGGCGACCATAATCAGGGTATCATGCAGCGCCAGCAGAAACTGCTCGCCGGTAATGGCGGTATCAATCAGATCAAACATGGGTGATTTTCACTCCTGCGTCGGCCAGATGGGTGATAGCGCGTTCGGTTTCGTCAGGCTCGCCGAGGAGTTGCACAATCATAAATCCCAGTATCCGGCCCTGAACTTCGGACATGCTGGCAAACAGGATATTCACCTCGACAGCATACTCGCGGATCAGGTGGTTAATGATCGGCTGCCGGGCCGTCGCGCCGATAAATTCGAGGCGTAAAGCCCGGGCGCCGTTATCGCGCTGCAGGAGCGACGCCAGCCGCTGCGGCAGGCGATCGTGCACCACCGACTGCACGAAACTGGCGGTGACCGGATGCTGCGGCTGGGCAAAGAGATCGAACACCGTCCCCTGCTCAACAATGCGCCCGGCCTGCATCACCGCCACCTTGTGACAGATTTTCTGGATCACTGACATTTCATGAGTAATCAGCACAATGGTGATGCCATAGCGGCGATTAATCTCCTGCAGCAGCAGTAAGATCTGTACCGTGGTGTGGGGGTCGAGCGCCGAGGTGGCTTCATCGCACAGCAGCACCGACGGGTTGGTGGCCAACGCCCGGGCGATACCGACCCGCTGCTTTTGCCCTCCCGACAGCTCATTAGGGTAGCTGTGCATTTTGTCGCTCAGGTCGACAAACGCCAGCAGCTCCGCAACCCGCGCCTGGATAAAGGCCTTGTCGCGTCCCTGCAAAATAAGCGGGATAGCGATGTTATGAAATACCGTTTTCGAATTCAGCAGATTAAAATTCTGAAAGATCATGCCGATATCTTTTTTGATCGCCTGCAGTCGCTGGCCGCTGCAGTCCTGTAGCGGCTCACCATTCAACACCACCTCGCCCTCGCCCGGCGTTTCCAGCCGATTAATCAGCCGCAATAAGGTGCTTTTTCCTGCGCCGCTGTAGCCAATAATGCCGAAAATATCGCCCCGGTCGATACTGAGATTAATATCCTGCAGGGCCAGAACCGGATGCCCTTTTCTGGAAAAGGTTTTACTGACATGGCGAAATTCTATCATCGCGTTATTCATTTTAAATAATCAGGCAGCAGGTAACCATCATACTGCGGATGGCTGAGAATATATTTTTTGAAATCGGCAGAGTGATAGCCGTCGATAATATCTTTGGCAAACTGCGCCTTCTGATTTTTACCGGCAACGGTCACGACGTTAATAAAATGGCTGGTGGCGGCCTCCAGCTTTAATGCCGAGGTGAGCGCCATGCCGCTGGAAACGGCGAAATTGCCCTGAATCAGGCCATAGTCGACGTCCGGCAGCGCGCGAACCTGCTGGGCATTGTCCATCTCCTTAAGCACGATTTTATAGGGGTTAGCAACGATGTTGCGCTGGGAAAAGGTGGCGGGATCGCTGTCCGGTTTAATCTTCACCCAGCCCAGACTTTCCAGCACCAGCACCGCGCGATATTCGTTCGACGGCTGGTTTGGCACCGACACCACCGTGCCGGCTGCCGGGGTGCCCAGGGTGGTCAGTTTACCGCCATACAGGCCCATCGGCGGTGTGGGTACCTGCACAATGCCCACGTTATCGGTCCCCAGCCGCTCATTGATCGCTTTCAGGTATACCGGATGCTGCATAATATTCGCTTCGATATCGCCGCGGGCTACCGCGTCATTGACCTGAATACCGTCGCTAAAATCTTTATATTCGATTTTATACCCTTTACTCAATAAATAGGGGGCGACCCCTTTTTCAAATTGCTCTTTATACGGCCCGGGATTGAAGCCGATACGAATATTTTGATCTGCGGTGGCGTAAAAAGAGGTAGCAGATAACAGGGCAAGCGTCATCCCGAGCGCAACTGACTTGTTCATAAGGTATTTTCCTGGAAGGTTGGCGATATTGAGCGATTAAATCACAGCCGCAAGAGGGTTGTAAGCCAGAACGCCGGATTTCCTTTTGCTTATTCCTCATAACCTTTTGCTATCCCGACATATCCTAAAAATAATCATCCTTTGCAGATATTGTTATTTAGCCAGGCGCCATAAATCCCTTAAAGATGGCAGATTATTGATGACGTAAACCGGGAAAATTATGCCTGATTTTGCTGCTTCACCGCTGGTGGACGCCCTGGAAGAGAATCTGTTCAGCCTGCTGGAAAACCTGGCCGCGGAGGTCAACACCGACATGCTGCCGTTGATCGACCTCTCCAGCGGCAGTCCGGATCAACCCACCCCGCCGGAAGTGATTGACGCGCTGCAGAGCGCCATTCATCGTCGTGAAAACCATGGCTACCCCTCATTCTGGGGCAAGCCGCAGGTCCGCGAAGCGATCGCCCATTTTTATCGTCGCCAGTATGATGTGGAATTCGATCCGCACAGCGAAGTCGCGGTATTTCAGGGCTCGCATATCGGTATTGGCGGCATCCCGCGGGCGCTGCTCCGTCCCGGGCAATACCTCATCTCCACCGATCCCTGCTATCCCATTTATCGCTCAGCGGCGCTGCAGTCCCAGGCGACGTTTTATGGCCTGCCGCTCAGGGCTGAGAACCATTTCCTGCCGGATTTTAACGACCTCCCCCGGGAGGTGGCTGCCAAGGCCGGGCTGGTGGTGCTTAACTATCCGCATAACCCCACCGGCGCCCTCGCCACGCCGGCGCTGTTCGCCAGCGCCCTGCAGTTTGCCCACCGTCACCAGGTGCCGATCCTGCACGATTTTGCCTATGCGGCCATCGGCAGCGCGGCCAGTGACGCGCCGCTGAGCCTTTTCTCTCAGCCCGGCGCGAAGGCGTGGGGAGTGGAAACCTACACCTTCTCCAAGACCTTTAATATGGCCGGCTGGCGCTTCGGCTTCGCGGTCGGCAACGCTTCGATCATTCGGGCATTTAAAAAGCTGCACACCCACAGCTACAGCACGGTGTTTGGCGCGATTCAGGATGCGGCGATCGCCGCGCTCAGCCTGCCGGCAGAACGGATTGCGCAGCTGACGGAGGCGTATCATCAGCGCCGGGAGTGGGTTCTGCGTCGACTGGCCGCGCTGCGCTGGCCGGTTCGTACCGCACAAGGCACGTTCTTCCTCTGGCTGAGCGTGCCGCCCGGGTACCGTTCACAAGAGTTTGCCCGCCTGCTGCTGCAGGAGGCGCATATTCTGGTGGCGCCAGGCACTGGTTTTGGCGAAGGGGGCGAAGGGTTTATCCGCATCAGTCTGACGGCTGGGGACGACGCGCTGAGCAACGCGCTGGACCGTCTCGCCCGGCTGGCGCTGTTTTAGCGCCCGCCTCGCGGGGCCGTTACACCTTCAGGTAGCCCGCCATGCGTTGAATACGCGCGGCGGAATAGTCATAGCAGGCGCTGGCGGGTTTACCCAGTACGCGATATTTGGCGCCATTGTAAAAGGCGGTCTTATTCTCCTCTTCCAGAAAGCGCCGGGAGACGGTGTCGCTGAAAATACGGTCGCCATCCGACTGCGGTTGATAGCGGCTATATTTGACGCTCTCCCACGCCACGCCGATCGGCTTATGGTCATAGCCGGTCATACAGAACAGCCGGTTGGAGGCCAGCAGATCGGCCTCGATGGTTTTAAATTCCGCCGCCGTAGCGGCGCAGGTCATGCTTAACAGGCAGGCCGAAGCCCATCGGTAAATTGTCATTATTCAGGCGATCCCAGAGTGTTTCCTCCATTGTAAGCGGCTGAAAATTCTGGATGTTCGCTTTTACCTATCGTTGTGCGTGAAAACCGCTTAAAATTTTACAATCGTACTCCTCGTGAGTTGTCTTAACGACCTGTAGGCCCTCCCTGCGCAGGTCGTCACGCCGGCCAAACACCGAGACGCCGGCGCAGAGGAGGTATCGCCTTTAACGATTAAACGCCCAGCTGGCCCCGCTGGTCAGCGCCCGCTCGAAGGCGGGACGGCCGGGGCCCGCCAGCCAGCCGGCGAAGGTGTGCAGCTGCGGATGCAGCTGGCGCAGGGCGTCGAGGTCGGCATGGCCCGCCAGCCGCCCGTCGTCCACCAGCCCGGTCAGCTTGTGCAGAAATGGGCTGGCGGCCAGCACCTCGTCGGAAAATCGCGAATAGGGGATCGGCCGTCCCGCCGCCGCGGAGAATAACGCCTCCAGTTGACGGCCCGTCACGCTGTCGCTGGCGATCTCAAACGTCTTGCCGGCAAACCGCGCTGGCGCGGCAAAAACTGCCGCGACAAGCTGGCCGATATCCTCCACCGCCAGCACCTGCATCCTCCCCTCCGGCAGCATAAAAAAGTGAAAATGACCTTCATCAAGGCCAAAACCGGGCATCACCAACAGCTCCATAAAGGTGGCGGGACGCACGATGGTCGCCGCCAGCGGCAGGCGGCGGATATGCCGTTCAATTTCCGCTTTGGTGTCATAATGCGCTACGCCGGTGGGCGTCTCCCCCGCCGCGCTGCCGGAGCTGTACACCAGATGCTTCACCCCGCACTCGACGGCGAGGTCGGCGATGGTTATCCCGTAGCGTACCTCCTGCTCATCGGTCACCGTCCCTCCCGGCGAACTGGGCTGGACGCTGAAGACGCCGTCGACCCCGGCCATTGCCGATCGCATTGCCGCCCGGTCTTCAAAGGTACCCACCACCAGCTCGGCTCCCCGTGCCGCCAGCGCGACGGCCCCGGCGGAGAAAGGATCCCTGACCAGCGCCCGAACCCGCCAGCCGCGGTGCAGCAGCGCCCGCGCCACCGAGCCGCCCTGCTGACCGGTGGCGCCAAAAACCAACACGCTTTGCGTATTATTCATCACTGTTTCCCCTTATCTGCAGCTTGTTGCCCGGCCTCTCGCCAGCGATAGTCACCTTGCTTATCCTCCTCCAGCCAGCCGCAGGAAGACCCGGCAAAATGCCCGGTGAACCATTGAGCATGATGGCTGGCTCCCCACGCCATCATCTCCCGTCGGGAGGCTTCCGCCTGCCGGGGATCGCCGCAGAACGCCGAGTTCCAGTGCGGATAGGTAAACTGGCGCGGGGAATGAAGAAGATCGCCGGAGAAACAGGCGTAGTCATCGCCAGAGGAGAGGATCAGCGCGGCATGGTCCGGACTGTGGCCGGGGGTGGGCACAAAGGCGATCCGCCCGCCGACCCGCGGCCGGGCCGCCACATCGACGGTTTCCAGCAGGCCGGCTTCGATCACCGGCAGCAGGCTGTCGAGCCACAGCGCCCGGTAGCGTTCGCTGTTTTTCACCCGCGTCAGCTCTTTTGCCGAGCACAGGTAGCGGGCGTTGGGGAACAGCGGCACCCAGCGATCGTCCTGCCAGACGGTATTCCATCCGACATGGTCGGTATGCAGGTGGGTCAGTAGCACCAGGGTCACGTCCTCCGGGTTCACTCCCGCGGCGCGGAGATTCTCCAGATACGGCGTGTTAAGTTGATGATAGAGCGGATTGCCGCCGCGCTCCCGACCGTTGCCGGTGGCGGTATCGATAACAATCAGATCGTGGGGAGTCTGTACCACCCAGCTGTGGATCGACAGCGCGATTGGCTGATTATCGGCGTCCGCCTCCGTCGCAGGGAACGCTGCGGGATAGAGCGCCGCCGGCTGCAGGCTAATCTCGCGCTCCGGAACTTTGAATATCAGGCTGTCGCCTGTCTGGTAAGTTTGCATCACTCCCTCCGCGCGCATTGCGCTGGTTGATTTATCGGGGTGATATTCACTATGCTGCCGGGATAACCCACATTCAAATTGATTATCATAATGAAGAAAATCATTGAAAATGATTTTAGTCGTATCGATCTGAATCTGTTGACGGTCTTGATGGTGCTGTACCGCGAAGCCAGCGTCACCCGCACCGCAGAGGCGCTGCATCTTGGCCAGCCGGCCATCAGCGGGGCACTGAAACGGCTGCGCGAGATGTTTGACGATCCACTGTTCGTGCGCAGCGCCAGAGGCATGCTGCCGACGCCGCGGGCGCAAGCGCTGATGACCGAGCTGCAGCCGCTGATGGAACACCTGCATTCGGCAATGTTTGGCGCCGGGGAGTTTTCCCCCGCCAGCGCCCAGCAGCTTTTCCGCGTCGGCCTCAGCGACTGGAGCGAACACTGGCTGATGCCCCAGCTGTTACCCGGACTGATGCAGGAGGCGCCCGGAGTGTCGCTCCAGACACTAGCCGCCGACCCCTTCCAGGTACGCCAGCTGTTGGAGGAGGATCGCATTGATGTCGCGGTATCCCTCAACAAACAGAGCCGCGGGGAGATCGTCAGTGAACCGGTGATGACCATGGGGGTGACCACTCTCTGGTCGCCGCAGCAGATCCCCTGCCGCGGGCCGTTGTCGGTGGGCGATTTCGTCGCCTGGGAACATGTGATGGTGGCCTATCGCGAAACCGGCCACGGGGAAATAGACCGCCAGCTCGCCAGTCAGGGACTCGCGCGGCGCGTGCGCTTTGCCACGCAGAATTTCTCCACCTTTCCCCTGCTGCTGACCACCCTGCCGCTCTTCGCCACCGTCCCCCAGGGGCTGGCGCAGCGCTGGCAGGCGCAGTATGCCCTGCGCGCGGACGCCCCGCCGGTGGCCTACCCGGAATTTACCCTGTGTATACTGCGTCACAAACGCCGGGCGCAGGATCCGGCGCTGAACTGGCTGATAGCGAGGATAAAACAGGCCATGCGCGGACCATAGCGGGAGCGAATGCCACCGACATCAGGCATCGCTAAGCGGGGGTTGCAGAACGCGTCTGCTCCAGTCATAAAACGCGCGTACCGCCGGCGGCAGATAGCGGTTTTGCGGATAGACCAGCGACAGGGGAAGATCAGAAGCGGCCTGCTCCAGACAGGCGACCAGCGCGCCGCTCTGCAGATAAGGTTGCGCCAGATAGCTGGCGACGCGGATCAGGCCCAGCCCCTGAACGCCGGCCTGGATATAGGCATCGGTATCGTCGACCACCAGCGTCTCCTGCATGCGGATCGCGCAATCGCCGTCATCGAGGGAGAAAAGCCAGTCGATGGTCCGCCCGGTACGGTGGTTCAGGTAGCCCACCGCCCGGTGCTGGTGCAGATCGTCGATGCTCTGCGGCCGGCCGTGGGCCGCGAGCCAGGCCGGCGAGGCGAGGACCATCCAGCGGTAGCGGGCCAGAGGACGCGCCACCAGGGTGGTGGAATCTTCGATTTGTCCGCTACGGATCACGCAGTCGAATCCCTCCTGGATAATATCATCCACGTTGTCGCTTGAGCAGAGGATCAACTCCAGGTCGGGATACTGCTGCAGAAACTCGCCGATCCTTGGCAATACGCAGTGCCGGGCAAGAGATTGCGGCATCCCCACCTTGAACCGCCCGGCGGGCTGGGCCGAGCGGCCGGGAAAGGAGGCTTCCATCGCCGCCATCTCGGCCAGCAGCCGTTTACACTCCGCGTAATACCGGCGTCCCTCGGCCGTCACGCTGAGCTTGCGGGTGGTGCGCTGAAGAAGCTGCGCCCCAAGCCAGGCCTCCAGCTCCTTCACTACCCGCGACACCGTTGAGCGCGGCTGCCCCAGCACCTCCGCCGCCCGGGCGAAGCTGTGGGCATCCACAACCGCAACATACAACTGCATGGCATCCAGTCTGTCCATTTCGTTCTCCACTGGCGGTTATTATCCCATTAAGACGAACAGTCTAACCCGAAATCCTGTTCTTATCTAATGATGCCCCCCCCTACACTGAGCCTGTAGCCAGTCAATACAAGGCTTAACTGAGTAAGGAGTTAAAATGAAATCTGATAATCTTAACCACGAGGAAAAGGCATTGGTGCTGGGAGCGGGACAACTGGGCGCCGCCGTACTGGATGCGCTGGTACCTGCGGTGATCCAGCGCCATGGCGCGGTCTCGGTTATCGTCTCGCCGGCGGCCTGGGATGAAGCCGGCCAGCTGCGGTCGGCAAACCACCGGGCGCTGGCCGACGCCGGGGCCACCTTTCTCGCCGTCGACATTGCCGGTAGCGACATGGAGACGCTGGCTGGTCAGTTTAGCGGATTCACCACCGTGATTAACTGCATGGGCTTTGTCGCCGGTCCGGGGACACAGCTAAAAATTACCCGCGCGGTGCTGGCCGCCGGAGTGCCCCGCTATTTTCCCTGGCAGTTTGGCGTCAATTACGATGTGGTCGGCAAAGGCAGCGGCCAGCCGGTGTGGGACGAGCAGTATGATGTCCGGACCCTGCTGCGCGCGCAGCAGGCCACGGAGTGGGTCATTGTCTCCACCGGCATGTTTACCAGCTTTCTCTTCGAGCCAGACTTCGATGTGGTGAATTTAGCCACCCGAACCCTTCACGCCCTTGGCGGCTGGGACACCCAGGTGACCGTCACCTCGCCGGCGGATATTGGCCGCCTGACCACCGCGATTTATCTGCATCAGCCGCGGATCGTCAACGAGGTGGTGTTTGTTGCCGGCGAAACAACCTCTTACCGCCAGCTGGCGGAAACCGTGGAGCGCGTGACGCAGCAGACGTTCAGCAAAGCCGTTCACACCCTGCCCACCCTGCTGGACCAGCTGCGGACGGACCCGGATAACGCCATGCTGCGCTATCGCGCTGCCTTCGCCCGGGGGGATGGCGTGTGGTGGCCGATGGGCGACACCTGGAATGCCCGCCACGCGCTACCGACCCAGGACATTGCCGGCTGGCTGCAGGCCGCGCGCTGATTTTCTCTCACAGGACAGAATGACGATGAACAAGTTGCTTCCACTGATCGTATTGAGTTGTCTGCTGCCGCTGGCGGTCAACGCCAGAACCATCACCGCCACCGGCGATACCCTGGACAACGCGGAGAGCAAAATTCGCCAGCAGGCCGCCCGCGAGGGCGCAACCGCCTATCGGATCATTGAGGCGCGAATGGGCAACAAAGTGCATATTACGGCGACACTCGACAACTGAACCACCGCTACCCGGCTCAGGGAGGAGCCGCCGCCATCCCGCGCGCCAGGTCAGGCGCTCATTTTTTCCCGTCGGCGATCGCGGCCCGGCGGCGCACCGTACAGGCGAGCATATTCCCGGGTGAACTGGGACACGCTGATATAGCCCACCTCGCCGGCCGCCTGGGCAATGCTCATCCCTTCCGCAAGCATCAGGCGGCGGGCGTGGATCAGGCGCAACTGCTTCTGAAACTGCAGGGGCGACAAGGTGGTCATGGCGCGGAAATGACGGTGAAAGACAGAGACGCTCATCCCGGCGGCGTCGGCCAGCGCGTCGACGCTGACTGGCTGCATAAAATCCCGGCGCAGCATCGCCACCGCCCGGCGGATCCGCGCCGAATGGCTGTCTACAGCGCCCAGCGCCCGGATGGCTGGCCCGTGAACACTCTGCAACAGCCAGTAATGCAGCTCCCGCCGCAGCCCTTCGCCTAACACCGCCAGCGCCCCCGGTTGATCAAACAGCCTTGCCAGCCGATAAGCGGCGTCCGTCACGTCAGCATTCATCGGTTCGATACCGACGCGGGGCGCCTCATCCGGACCAGATGGGCCGGCGTCCTGCAGCTCGCGCAGGATAGCCAGGTCCAGCTCCAGCACCAGCGCGTAATAGGGAAAGCGCTGACTGGCCTCGGTGATCTGGCTGGTGGTGGGAACATCGGCGGCTATCACCATCGCCTCCCCCGGACCGTAGTCAAAGCTTGCCAGGCCGGTGGTCACGCTTTTGCGCCCCTGCAGCAGCATGGCCACCAGTGGCCTGGCGATCGCCGCCTGCAGATCGCCGGGGTGCAGGGCCCGCACCAGGGTGATGCCGGGAACCGGGGTGACCGCCACCCCGCTGCTATCGACATGACCATCGGCATACCGGCGGCAGAGAGCGAAGAGTTCGTCGCGCATAAGATCCTTTCAGGCAAGTTTTAAAGCCTGAGTATGCGCTATTTCCCGCCAGAGGGGAGTGTATGGAGAGGAATGGGCAAAAAATAACAAGGATTGGGCAACCCGGTCTGGTAGGCCCCCCCTATTGTAAGGACTCCACATACCAGAGAGGATCGAACATGACTAAGATTGCACTTATCACCGGCGCCAACCGCGGCCTTGGCCGTCAGACCGCACTGGATATCGCCCGCCAGGGCGGGGACGTCATCGTCACCTACCGCGGCAATATTGAACAGGCGGAAGCGGTGGTGGCCGACATTCACGCTCGCGGCCGCAAGGCCATCGCCCTGCCGCTGGATATGGCGCAGACCACCCGCTTTCCGGCCTTCGCCGACAGCCTGAGCGCTGCGCTGGCCAGCGTCTGGGGACGGAACACCTTCGATCATCTGATCAATAACGCGGGACACGGCGAATTTGCCCCGCTGGCCGAAACGCGCGAGGCGCAGTTCGACGGGCTGTTTAACGTCCACGTCAAGGGGGTGTTTTTCCTCGTTCAAACCCTGCTACCGCTGCTGGCTGACGGTGGACGGATCGTTAACTTCTCTTCCGGACTGACTCGCGTCTCATATCCTGGCTTCTCCGCCTACGCTGCGGCCAAAGCGGCCGTGGAGATGCTGAGCGTGTACATGGCCCGCGAGCTGGGCGGGCGCGGCATCACCGTCAATACCATCGCCCCCGGGGCTATCGCCACTGATTTTGGCGGCGGGCTGGTGCGGGACGACGCGAGTGTTAACGCGCAGTTTGCCGCGATGACGGCGCTGGGACGGGTGGGCGTTCCCGAGGATATTGGGCCGATGATCGCCAGCCTGCTGCGTGACGATAACCGCTGGGTAACCGCCCAGCGGATCGAAGTCTCGGGAGGACAGACTATCTGACCACTCAGGCCGGCAGGATACGCTCCAGCGCCACGCCTGCCAGCCGCACGGTCTCCAGAAGACGCGGGAGGCTATCCCCCTCCCGCGCTTTCGCCGACAGACCAAGCATCAGCGTATCCATATAGTCAGTCACCCGCAGCGCATCCTGCGGGTGATGGCGGGCGATATACTGATGGATTTTGGCCCTCGCCGCAGCATGCCATTCGCCTGCCGCCACCCGAGCGTCGGCATCCTGACAATGTCCCCCCTCCAGCACCAGGCAGCCGGCGGCGGCCGGATCGGCTACATAGCGTCGAGCCGCCTCCTGCAGCACGGCGATGAGCGACGCCGCCACCGGTTGGTCGTCCTGCAACAGCGTCTCTATGGGGATGGCCCCGGTCTGGCTGTAGCGCTGCAGGACGCGGGTATACAGGCCGAGCTTGCTGCCGAAAGCGGCATAAAAGCTTGGGGGGTTGATGCCGAAAGCCTGGGTCAGATCGGCCACACTCACCGCGTCGTAGCCTCGCGCGTGAAAGAGGCGCTGAGCCGTTTCAATAGCCTGTTCCGCATTGAATTGACGGGGGCGCCCCGGGGTACGCCCTTGTTTTGTAGTGGTCACTATATTAATCCTTGACAGCCTGTTTTGCCGCAGCATATTGTAATCATCACTACAATATCATGAGGTGCGGGATATGACAGCATTTCACAACAAATCAGTGCTGGTTTTAGGTGGAAGTCGGGGAATTGGCGCGGCGATCGTCAGGCGCTTTGTCGCCGACGGCGCGTCGGTCAGGTTCAGCTATTCCGGTTCGCCGGAGGCGGCCGAGCGGCTGGCGGCGGAGACCGGCAGCACGGCGGTGCAGGCGGACAGCGCCGATCGCGATGCGGTGATAAGCCTGGTCCGAGACAGCGGCCCGCTGGACGTGTTAGTGGTCAATGCCGGGATCGCCATTTTTGGCGATGCCCTGGAGCAGGACAGCGATGCCATCGATCGCCTGTTCCGCATCAATATTCATGCCCCCTACCATGCCTCCGTGGAAGCAGCGCGCCGGATGCCGGAAGGCGGGCGCATTATTGTCATCGGTTCGGTCAATGGCGATCGCATGCCGGTGCCGGGAATGGCGGCCTATGCGCTCAGCAAGTCAGCCCTGCAGGGGCTGGCGCGCGGTCTGGCACGGGATTTTGGCCCGCGCGGCATCACGGTCAACGTCGTCCAGCCCGGCCCAATTGATACCGACGCCAACCCGGAGAACGGCCCAATGAAAGAGCTGATGCACAGCTTTATGGCCATTAAGCGTCATGGCCGACCGGAAGAGGTAGCGGGCATGGTAGCCTGGCTGGCCGGTCCGGAGGCGTCGTTTGTCACAGGCGCCATGCACACCATCGACGGAGCGTTTGGCGCCTGATGACCCACGGCGGCGGCGCGCGCTTTGCCACGCCGCTGTCCTGACGTCATGGTCCACTGGATTCATCAGGCCAGGCTGTCGATCGCCATAAAATACGATCTTCGGTGAGGATCAGTCTCGCCTCCGGGGGACTGGTGCGCTTTGCGGATCCGTCCCCGGCGCCAGACTTAGATAACAAACCTCTCGCGCCACCGCGCCGCCGGGTGCCTCAAGGCTCAGAATTAAAACCCCTTTTCCATGCCATCCCACAGCTGCTGCGGCACGATATTGCCGCTGCGCTCGCCGTTTTTACTGCAGCGCGGTGTGCCCCTGAACAGGACGCTTTTCTGTGGTAACAGACATTAGCATTGGCGAAAAAGTTGCCGTTACCAAAAAAACATGAACCCGGTTACAAGATGCGCATGCCACCGTCTTCAGCATCCTGAGGAGGTCGCATTCTGCGGATCGCCAGGCTATATCTATGACACCTTTCTCCCACAACGAGTAAAAATAATGAGCAAGAAGATCCTGATGCTGGTCGGCGATTACGCCGAAGATTACGAAACGATGGTCCCTTTTCAGGCTCTGCAGATGATTGGCCACCAGGTCGATGCGGTCTGCCCGGATAAAGCCACCGGCGACTATGTGATGACGGCGATCCATGATTTTGACGGAGCCCAAACCTACAGCGAAAAGCCGGGGCACCGCTTCACCCTGAACGCCGATTTTGCCGCGGTGAAGGC
Source organism: Klebsiella sp. JB_Kp031 (assembly GCF_040064295.1). Classification (NCBI taxonomy): domain Bacteria; kingdom Pseudomonadati; phylum Pseudomonadota; class Gammaproteobacteria; order Enterobacterales; family Enterobacteriaceae; genus Klebsiella; species Klebsiella sp. JB_Kp031. The sequence continues at coordinate 203,539 of NZ_JBEAJW010000023.1, read as the reverse complement.
CGAGGATTACGACGCGCTAGTGATCCCCGGCGGCCGGGCGCCGGAGTATCTGCGTCTGAACGAGCAGGTGATAAAACTGGTACAGGCGTTCGACGCCGCGCGTAAACCTATCGCCGCCGTCTGCCACGGGCCACAGCTGCTGGCCGCCGCCGGTATTCTGCAGGGGCGGACCTGCAGCGCCTATCCGGCCTGCGCCCCGGAGGTGCGTCTGAGCGGCGGGCATTATGCCGATATCGGTATCGATCAGGCGCATGTTGACGGCCATCTGGTCACTGCTCCCGCCTGGCCGGCCCACCCGCAGTGGCTGGCGAAATTCGCCGCCCTGCTGGCGGAGTAACGCATTTTCTCTGACCAGACAAATGGACTATCGCCGCGCTGGTGCTCTCTTGCTTACCGGCCGGCGGTTTTCGAGCGGCCGTTTCCGCTACAGTCAAACCTGACCAGCTCAGCGATACGCTGGCCGGGTTATCTCCTCGACTCAGATGCGCATTCCCCCGGAAACTTCAATGCGCTGAGCATTAACCCAGCGATGATCATCGGATAACAGCGAGGCGTCATCGGCCCGATATCTTCTGGCACCCCCGGTCGGCCAAGCGCCGTCATGTTCGCCACCGCCTGAGCGACCTGCGGGTTATCCCGCACCACCCCGCCGCTGAAATCCGTGGCGATGGCGCCCGGCGCTACGCAGTTTACCGTGATCCCGCGGCCGCCCAGCTCAAACGCCATATAACGGGTCAGGGTTTCCACCGCAGATTTCATGATCGCATAGGGCGCCCGGTTCGCCATCACGATACGGGTCAGTCCGGACGAGATATTCACAATTCGCCCGCCATCCGCCAGCAGCGGCAATAATTTTTGGCTGAGGAAAAAAACCCCCTTCACATGGATGCGATAAAGCGCATCGAACTCCGCTTCGGTAGCGTTCAGAAACCCCATGCCGCTGGCATTGCCGGCATTATTAACCAGGTAATGAAACCGATCGGCCCCCAGCGCCGCCAGCGCCTCCTGAAAGGCGCTGACAAACCCGTCAAAGGTGTCGGTTTCGCCGGCGCTGAAGGGCAGCGCGATCGCCCGCGAGCCCTGAGCTTCAACCCGCTCGATCTGGCATCCGGTGTGTTAACGGAGGTGCTGGCTGATTTTCGCCCTGCGCCGCTGCCGCTCTCCCTGCTCTACCCCAGCAGCCGGCAGCTCTCTGCCCGGGTACAGGTATTTATCGACTGGGTGACGGCGCTGATGAAGGCGCTCCTGGCGCAGCAGGCATCCGGAAGGCTAAAATAATGTTTGCTATTATTTGCGGCTCGTGCGTTAATCGTTAAGTTGATTTACCAGACGAAAAGTTATTATCTAAGTACGTGTTCTCATCTCCAGGCGTTATCCCTGATACCACCTTCCTTTGAGCAGTCCCGTTAGTATTTTGCTTTTTCTGTAAACAGGCCCTGTCAGCCCCCTGTTGGCTCGTTAAACAAGCCCTCCGACTGACCCCATACCCGGCTTACTCCTAACAAAAATCAGCCGCGTTAATTTCCCTGAAAACGACCATTGTCTTTTCAACAGAACATTACCCATACAAGGTTTACATTATGATTGAACATATCCATTTTAGATGCCCATGCTGCCATGGCTCCCAGTACAGAACGTCCCAGTTTGACGTGACGGAAAAAAATCCCTTTGGTGCGAAATGCATTTTCTGCAAATCGGCCATGATGACGTTAGATACTCTTCGCCCTTATCACCTGGGCGCGCTGTCCACCGCTCAGGCCCAGCCATAAGACGGATGAAGAGGGTGAACGCGGGCGGGAAAATTCCCCCGGGGATTCACCTGGGGGCAAGCTCTGTTCCTTCACCTGACGCGATCGTCGGTGGAATGGCGAAGAACGGCATCCGGCAACGCTTTTATCAGGGTCGTCACATTCTCCCCGGCGCGGGTTTCCACATTAAAATAGTCCACCGTGCGCAGAATAAGCCGCAAACCTCTGCCGCTTTCCGCTAACGGATCGACATCGAAGCGCTCATCGCCACGCGCCAGCGCCAGGCGCTCGGCCGGAAAGACCTCTCCCGCATCAATAAAGCGCAGCGTCACCCGGTCTTCCGTTGCGATAAATTCGACACGAAAAACACGTTGCCGATCCTCATGCAACGCATAGCGAATGATATTGGTGGCCGTCTCACAGACGGCAAGATCGAGCGCGAAGCGCCACTCCTCCCCGACGGACAGCGGCGCCATTTGTTGAGCCAGCCACGCCGCCAGCGGTGATAGCGAGCTGAGTTGGGCAGGAAAATTCATGACGTTATTCACGGGCGCGTCACGGATTGAACTGCGCAAGGGCTGAAGTGCGATCCTCGCAAATACGAAAAATACGATCCATCCTGGTCAGGGTAAACATATTGCGGATGCCGGGGTTCAGCGCGCACAGTGTCATTTCTCCTTTACCGTTCATCATTTTCATCAGGGAAACCAGCGTTCCCAAACCGCTGCTGTCGATAAAATCGATTTTACTGAAATCAACAATCAGATCGGTGCTATCTTCGCCTATCTCCTGGGCGATTGCCGCCTTAAAGGCTACCGCGACGGAAGCATCCAGCCGACGCACCGCCGGCGTCAGGATCGTCACCGAGGCCTGCCGTTCAGTTTCAATTTTCATCACTGTCCCCTGTACGTTCAATAATCAAGAGTGAAACATCATCGGCCATCGCCTGGGTCTCCTGCGCGTCGCCACTGCGCCAGCGGATCAGGTGCCGGGCAAAACGCGGCAGCAGCGCGGGCAGCGGCTGCGTCACGCTGTCCTGCAGCCACGCTTGCAAGCGCGCCTCGCCAAACTGTTCACCGCTCCGGTTTTCACATTCGGTGATACCGTCGCTGAACAGGCACAGCCGCTCTCCCGGCGCCAGCGAAAAACTGACATCTGCCCACGAGAGATGGTCTATCAACCCCACCGGCGCTCCGCCGCTGCCGACCGGGCGGACGGTAGCGTCCGGGCTAACGATAAAAGGCGTGGGATGCCCGGCCTGACAGAGTTTGCCCGCGCCGGTCTGCAGGTCGATGACGCCATAGATCAACGTGAAATAGCTGACGATCTCTGTTTCGTCACTGCAAAAACGACCATTGAGGATCGCCACCACCTCGGCCGGCGACGCCGGCTGGTTGTCTGCCGTAAAAAGAAAGCGCTCAACGGCCCTGCCATGCAGAAACTGGCGGGCGACGGCGAGCGACATCATCGCCGCCCCCACGCCGTGTCCGGAGACATCCACGCAGTAAAATCCGAGACGATCGCCCAGCGGGAAGACGTTAAAAATATCCCCCGACACCCAGGCCGAGGGCAGGAAAATCCAGTCGGCGAAAAATCCCTGATGGCGCAGCTGATGAGCCGGGAGAACCGACTGTTGAATGCGCGCCGCCAGCTCCAGATCCTGTTCAATCTGTCGCAGCGCTTCGCTCAGCCGCGCATTGCGCGCGGCGAGGTCGGCCTCGAGGGAGAGGATCCGCGCCCCGGCGTGCAGCCGCGCCCGCAGCTCGCTCTGCTCTACCGGTTTGCTGAGAAAATCATCGGCCCCGGCCTCAAACCCCTGCGTTAGATCGCCAGGATCTTCGCGGGCGGTGAGCAATATCAGATAAACGTAGTGACCAAACTGGCGGCGGCGCACTTCCCGGCACAGCGTCAGGCCATTCATCTCCGGCATTTCCCAGTCGCTTATCACCAGGCTGACAGGCTGGTTTTCGAGGATCGCCAGCGCGTCGACGCCGTTTTCCGCCTCACTGACGATATAGCCCCACTGCGTCAACATCCGGCTTAGCAGCCGACGATAAACCAGCGAATCTTCAACAATCAGGACGTGCTGTGCCGACATCGCGCCTCCTAAATCGGCAAGAACCAGATAAGGCTGATCGTGCCTTCACGAAACTTGCCGCTGCCGCTGTCATGCCCCGGGTAGCGGGTACCGGCATAGTTGGCATACTGCACAGAGAACGATCCCGGCGTATAGCCCGCGTAGCCAAAACTGTAACTATAATCGCCATTCCACGGCTGCTGCTGGCTACTGTCCGGATACCAGAAGGCGGTGGCGCGCACAAAAAAATGCTGTTTAAAGGTATATCCACACCCCCCAAGCAGCACATTTTTGTTTTTGCGGATATCGTTACTCTCCAGATCGTAATAACGCGGCACCCAGCTGTAGCCTGCCTGGCAGATAATGGCGTCGCCTTTGTTAATCAATAGTGCATTTTCCATCGGCTTCGGCAGCGAAAATTTATACGCCAGGGTAAATGCCCCCTGCTCAAAATAGGTGTGACGCTTGCTGCCCGAGGTCCAGAAGTGGTTATCGCCATAGTTACTGTAAACCAGGCTGAAGGTGTTGGCATGCCAGTCGTCGTAACCAAAACTATAGCGAAAATCGGCGGTATAGCGGCTGGTATCAGTCACCGGTAAACGGGATGTCACGTTGGCGAACCAGAAGCTGTAGGGCGAGTATTGCAGGCTGAGGTTCAGCGTCTGATTATATTTTTTCTTCTGTTCTGCGCTGTCTGAGCTGTTGGGGACGGTCATCCACTGCTCTTTTAAACCCGAACTAAAGCTCAGCGCTCCCGAGAATACCTTGTCATTCCCGGAAAAAAGCCGTCCCCAGCGGCTGGTAAACACGCCGGCCTGCACCGGTTCACCATTTTTATCACGCAGCGGTTGTGCGTCGTTCTTCTCTGCGCCTTCCGCACCTGCGATGGCGCACCATAGCGCGCAGGCCAGCATATATTTCTCCCGCATTTGCCCTTCCTTAGTTAGGTATCCAGCGTGCGGCGACGCGGTATTTGGCCATCAGCCACAGAACGCCCAGCGCAGCGGCATGGATCAAGGTGTTCACTATCCACGCCTGGCGCCACAGATCGAAGGTGACCAGCTGGCTTACGGCGAGCACGATGTAAACATGCAAAATAAAGGTGTAGAGCGAACGCTGCCCGAGCGGGATCAGGAACCAGCCTGCCAGCCGGTTAAGGGGGCGCCAGCACCAGGTCAATAGCAGATAAATGGTGACCATCAGACTGATATCATTGAGGATCCGTACCGGACCGAGGCCGTTTTTCGCCGCCCAGGTATGGTAAAAGGCGTTAAAATCCGCCGGCGGGATTACGTGCATCAGCAGCGCGGGCGGCATAAAAGGATTGGTATGGTTCTGGGCGACAAACGCAAGGATAAGCGCGATGAACACCAGCGCCGCCACGGCAACTTTGCCGGGCGGCGTGCGGGCGAAAGAGATCAGTTCCGCTTTGTACCAGCCGCAGCACATGCCCAGCACAAAGATAAATTGCCAGGCCAGCAGGGGAAAGGCGAATTCAAATTCGCAGGGCGTGACCCGTATCGGCCAGCGTTGCCAGCAGCCGTATATCAGCAGCGAGGCGCCCAGTAAGGGGTAGACGTGACCCTTTTGCAGCATTCCCAGAAACAGCGGGCTGAGCAATAACAAAAAAATATAGAGTCCGAGGATCTGCGTCTGATGCGGGCCAATCTGCAGATAAAGGATAATGTTAAACCACGTCTCTTTTATTTGCGGGGTGAGCGGATAGAGCGACCAACTGGTCCCGGAAAAGCGGTCGGTAAAATGAGTGACTTCATAGACATTAATATAAGGCAAATATCTCAGCAAAAGAAAAGAGACAATAATAATAATATTAACCTGATATATTTTCCATGCGCGAAGATAAAGCCCCCAGCTCACCGTAAGTAATACTGCCTTTTGTAATCTGACACGATTTAGCATCCCTAACATGAAGCCGGACAGGATCACAAAGCCCTCGGCACCGGTGGTCAAACCAAATCGTTCCCAGCTGAAAATATTAAATATCGACATCACTTCGGTATGCGCCACCACCATCATCACAAGAGCAATACCGCGCATAAAGTCGATACGCAGGTCGCGTTCCCCGGTCAGAGAGTAACGCCAGGGCATTGATTTATGAGTTTCTTTTTGCGAAATCGCTGAAGCAACCTGGCTCATTAGGGATCCTGCCGTCTACCCTGCAACATTTATTACAAATTATTTAGATAGTGTAGAATGGGCTATCTTGCAATGTTCGTTTTATAAATTCCGCCGGCGTGTATCACACTATGTTAAGTCATCCCGGTGACTATCAGTTCGCGCTGTTGAAATTTTTGCGCCACCATCTACACTCACTTTACTGTTATTTATAAGCCCCTGTGCGTTCTGCAGAACGCCCCCAATCGATAACAGACCTGTCATTCAAACCCAGCGCGGAATCAGGATATCCTTGCTATGGATTTTTATTTTTCCCGTTTTGAACATCGCCGACCGCCTGAACCGCTCAGCACCCCGCGCTGGGTGAGAATGATTTGGCAGGTATTAGCTGTGGCCGCCCTGGTGCTTGGCGCTAATTATATTTACTGGCGCTGGACCGCCTCCTTAAACACGGACGCACTGTGGTATGCGATCCCTCTGGTGCTGGCGGAAACCCTGGCGTGGATTGGCACAGTTCTGTTCACCATTAATTTATGGCAGGAAAAAGATCCTCCGCCAGGGGTCCCCCCGACGGAGATCAACGACTGTCTGCGCGCGGATGAAGCGGTGGAGTCGAGGCCGATTAAAGTCGATCTGTTTATCGCCACCTACTCCGAAGACGTGGAGCTGGTCAGGCTATCGATTCGTGACGCCATGCGGATGACCTATCCTGGTCCGCTCGATTATAAGGTGCATGTCCTTGACGACGGGCGTCGCCCGGAGATGAAGGCGGTCTGCGAGCAGGAGGGGGCGAACTATATCACCCGTCAGAGCAATATCGGCTACAAGGCCGGTAACCTGCGCAACGGGCTGGAACATACCGATGGCGACTTTCTGATCATCTGTGATGCCGATACCCGCGTTTTCCCGACCCTGCTGAGCCACACGCTCGGCTATTTTCGCGATCCGGACGTCGCCTGGGTGCAGACCCCACAATGGTTTTTCGATCTCCCGGAGGGGGAGGATCTGGCGCGCTGGCTGCGGCGTAAAGCAGGCGGCGCAGGCTATGGCGTGGGCTGGCTGGCGCAGAAAATCGTCGGTCCGGTGACCATTGGTCGCGATCCTTTTTTCAACGATCCGCGCATGTTTTACGACGTGATTTTACGGCGCCGCAACTGGGCTAACGCCGCGTTCTGCTGTGGCGCCGCCTCCGTTCACCGACGGGAAGCGGTGATGCAGGCGGCGCTGCGCAGCTACGTCTGGAGCGTTGACGCCGAAATCGCGCGTCATACGCGGGATATTCGCGACCCGGCAACGCGGGAAGCGCTGCAGGACGCCATGCGCCCCCACGTTGCCTTCGATACTGAACTGACGCCCTATAAGTTCCACGTCTCGGAAGATATTTATACCTCAATCCTGCTACACGGCGACGCTGCCCGCCGCTGGCGCTCGGTAATGCACCCGCGGATCGAGTCGAAAATGCTCTCTCCGCAGGATATGCTGACGTGGATGATCCAGCGCTTTAAGTACGCCGCCGGATCGCTGGATATCCTGTTCCATGACAACATCTTCAACCGACGCCGCTTTAAACTCTCGCTGCCGCAAACGCTGATGTACGCGACCACCTTCTGGTCGTATCTGGCCTGCGTGTGGAACACCGTGTTCCTGATCTCGCCTGTTATCTATCTCTACACCGGCATTCCGCCGGTGTCGGCGTGGTCTACCCCTTTCTATCTGCACTTTTTACCCTTTTTTATTGTCTCCGAACTGGCCTTTATGTTCGGCACCTGGGGCATTTCTGCCTGGGACGGCCGGGCCTCTTACCTCTCCTTTTTCTCGATGAATCTGCGGGCGCTGGACACCGTTTTGCGCGGGGAGCAGATCAAATTTCACGTTACGCCGAAAGAGCGACAGACGGGCCGTTTTCTCTATCTCGTCAAGCCGCAAATTGCCATCGTTTTGCTCACCCTGACGGGGCTGATATGGGGCGGTATTCAGGTGGCGCGCGGTCAGGTTGACGACCCCTCCGGGTACGTCATCAACATTTTCTGGGGCGCGGTGAATATTGCCGCCATGCTGCCACTGATCTTCGCCGCCATGTGGACGCCCCCCGAAGAGCAGGAGGCGAGCCGATGAGGATCCGCGACGCCCTGCTATCCGCGCGCAGCTATCTCACTATCCTCATTGGCTTCCTGCTGGGTTTTGCGATTGTCGTGTGGGTGGAAAAACAAATGCCCGCGCGCGTCGAGAGCAGCGGCGGGATGACATTGAGCCAGGATTTTCCGCCGCTCCCTCCCCCGCGCGAGCTGACCTTTGACGAGGCGATCTGGGCGCGGGTGGCCTGGCAGTATTATGTCAACAATACCCAGCCAAACGGCCTGGCCAACGCGCACGATGGCGACCCCTGGCTCAGCCTGTGGAGCGTCGGCAGCTATCTTTTCGCCGTGGTCGCCGCAGAGCAGCTGCATATTGTGACCGCCGCCGAAGGTGATGAGCGCATTGCCGCCGCCCTGTTTACCCTCGGTCAACTGCCCCTCAACGCCCAGGGATTGCCCGCCGCTCAGTACCATGCCGACACGCTGCAGATCCTCGGCAACCCGGACTCCTCCGCCATCGGTATGGGACGCCTGCTCACCGCCCTGCAAACCCTGCTCTGGCGCTATCCTCAGCACGCCGCCGCGGTGCGGGATCTGTTTAATCAGTGGCGGGTCGGCGCGCTCATCAGCAACAGCCCCGCCAGCCAGGCCGCGGCGCCGCTGCACCACTGGGCGCTGGCGGCGGATGAACCGCGGGACAGCTTTGGCTACCGGCTGTACGCCAGCCATACGCTGCGGTTGATCGACAGCGCGGCGGGGCTGGCGGTGACCAACCCGCCGCAGGGGCAGCAGATGATCGATATCGACGGCATCATGGTGCCCGACGAGGGGCTGCGCACGCCCTGGGGTCGGCAGCCTTCGCTGATCAGCCTGCCGTACCTGCTCACCGGACTTGAGCTGGGCTTTGACGCGCAGAGTGCGGAGATCGCCTGGCGCATCATGCAAATCCAGCAGCGCCGTCATAGCCTGAGGGTCAGCAAGCCGCCGATCAGCACTGACTACGCCGAGCCCGCGCCGGATTATGCCAGCGCGCTGGCGGACCGGCAGCCGCAGAGCGCCTTCGCCCCACGCAGCGCCGCCCCGGAGCAAACGGCGATCACCTCCACCCGCACCGCCTTTGCCTGGTACGCCCTGTTCCGTAATAGCTGGAGCGAGGCGCTGCGCCAGCAGGTGCAGACGCTGCAGGTCCCGGGCAAGGGCTGGCAGCGAGGGTTAAATCTCAACCGCAGCGTCAACGACGTTATTGACGGCGATACCAACGCGATCGTGCTGGAAAGCCTGGCCTACATTTCCCGGGGGCAGATGCTGTGTCTGGCCTGCCTGAGCCCTGCCCCTCTACCCTCGTCCTCAGCAGGAGCAACGCCATGAAGCTGACCTATTTTTCCCGTTTTCCCCTGCTGGCCGGACTCATGGCGCTGTGGCTCTCGCTCTCCGGCGCGCAGGCCGCGACCGGTCTGCCGGCTGCGGAATACGCCCCGCGCAGCGGGGAGCTGACGCCGAGGGAGATGACTATCGCCAGAAACGCCTGGCAATACTTCGTCGCCAACTTTCAGCCCACCACCGGGCTGGTGAATGCGGTAAACAAATATCCCTCCACCACCATGTGGGACAGCGCCTCCTATCTGGCCGCGATGACCGCAGCCCGTGAGTTGGGGATTATTGATAAGGCGGAGTTTGACCGTCGGATGCTGAAGTTTCTCGCCACGTTGAATAAGCTCGATTTATTCCGTAACGAACTACCCAACAAAGCCTATAACACGATAAGCGGACAAAAGGTTAACTACCAGAACAAGCCGGGTGAAATCGGCTTTTCGGCGCTGGATATCGGCAGAATGCTGATCTGGCTGAAGGTGATCAAGGAGCGCTATCCGGAATACAGCAACAGCATCGATAATGTGGTGCTGGGGTGGGATTTTAGCCATGTGGTCGATCCCTGCGGCACGCTGTACGGGGCGTATCTGGAAAACGGCCAGCCCAAATACGTTCAGGAAGGCCGTCTGGGATACGAGGAGTACGGCGCGGCAGGCTTTCAGCTGTGGGGATTTAACACCTGTCAGGCCAGCCGGCCGCAGCCCTACGAGCTGGCGGAGATTTACTGCGTGCTGGTCCCCTATGATTCGCGCGACCCACGGCAAACCAGCCAGCATAACTATGTGGTCAGTGAATCCTACGTGCTGTATGGCATGGAGTTTGGCTTTGATAACCCTGGTGACCGGAACAACAGCCCGCGCGAGTACTCCCATCCCTGGATGAAAAACTTCGCTGACCGGGTCTACCAGGCCCAGGAGAATCGCTACGCCATCACCGGGCTCCTCACCGCCCGCTCCGAGCATCAGCTCGATAAATCCCCGTACTTTGTCTATGACACCGTGTTCAGCGACGGCTTTAACTGGAACACCATAACCGACAAGGGCCAGTTCGTACCGAATAGCGCCGCCGTGTCGCTCAAAGCGGCGATGGGGATGTGGGTGCTGTGGAACTCGCCCTATACCGATCGTCTGCTGGACGCCATTGAAAACGCGAACGAAGCGGGAAAAGGCTATTACGAGGGATTGTATGAGAACGGCGACGGGCCAATCAATGAGTTTACCGCCAACAACAACGGCATCATGCTGGAAGCACTGCTATTTAAAAAGGAGGGAAAACTGCTGCAGTTTTCCAGCGACAATCCGAAAAACCGCGATTTCGCCCCTTCGCTGTGGGACAAGAAGCTGGTGGATCTCTTTGAACCCAATAACGGCCCGCGCAATCGCCCGTTCCTGAGCAACACCCCCGCCGTCAAAACATGGTGCGAGCAGACCGGGACCACGCAGCGCACCAAACCCGCCTGCCAGGCCTGCCAGTGTGCCGCCTGCAAGGCTGACGAGCCCGTTAAACTTCCGCCGGTGACCGCGCAATGCTTAAAACCATAGCCCGCTGGCTGGCCATCGCCGTCGTCCTTTTTCTTATCGCCCTGGCGCTGTTTGGTCGCGAAGGCGCGGGGTGGCGCTGGCTGACCAAAGGCGGCTGGCACACCACTGCCCGCATCAGCAGCCTGACGCCGCAGGAGCGCACGTGGGCGCAGATCGCCTGGCGGTACGTCGAGAACAATACCCAGCCGCAAACCGGCCTGGTCAACGGCAGCGACAAACAGCCCCGCGCAACGCTATGGCAGATGGGCGACACCCTTATCGCCCTGCTCGCCGCCAGAGAGCTGGGGTTGGTAAAGGAAGCGGAATTCGACGCCCGCCTGACGCCCCTGCTCGGCACCCTCAATCGCCTGACGCTGACCGACGGCGGTTCGCCGGGCAGGCTATACTCCACTCAGACGGCGACCCCTGTCGACTTCAGCGGCAAACCGGCGGCCAGCGGCTGGTCAGCAAAAGATATGGCCCGACTGATGCTCGCCCTGCGGCTCACCGCCGAACGCGCGCCGCAGTATGGTGAATACATTGATAAAATTGTCCTGCGCTGGAACTTCTGTCCGGTTATCGATAAAGACGGGGAGCTGTGGTCCGCCTCACTGCAGAACGGTCAGCGGACGATCCGCGAGGAGCTCCGGCTGGGAGACAGTGAATACGCCGCCAGCGCGTTTCGCCTGTGGGGATTTCCGGCCGGCAAGGCCCTCTCTCCCCCGGCGCGCCATGTGATTATTTATCAGCGCCGCCTCGCCGTTGACGACCGCGACCCGCGAACCACCTGGCAACCCGTGGTGCTCTCTACTCTGCCCGCCATGCTGCCTGGACTGGAGTTCGGCTGGCAGCCGCCCGGCGTGCCGGAGATGGCGCAAAAAGCCATGCGCGAGCGGGCGGAAGGGATATGGCTCAGCCAGAAAACGCGCTGGACGCAGGATAAGGTGCTTACCGCCCGGGCCGATTTTTCGCTTACCCAGGCGCCCTGGCACGTGGAAGACACCGTCTGGGGGAATGGCTACGCCTGGAATACGCTCGGGGACGATGGGAAGTACTACCCCCGGCTGGCGCAGGTGACCACCAAAGCGGTCTTTGTCCTGTGGACGCTGTGGGAAACCGAGTATACCGATGCGCTGATGGCGGTCACTACCCATCTTAACGACCCGCAGCGCGGCTGGTTTGAAGGACGGGTCGAGGCCACCGGCGACGTCAACGCCACTCTCACCCTCTCCACCAACGCCATGGTGCTGGAGGCGCTGTTTTACAAACACAACGCCGGGCCGTTGTTCAAAAACGGCCTCGCGGATGACAACAGCTACTTTGCCCACCGCGCGACGGACGAATTTAACCCGCCCCGCCGCTGCCTGCCGGGCGAACGGGTCATGAGGAGCGCACCATGAAGTTTTATCGCGATCTCTTTGAAGCCAGCCTGAATCGCGTCGTACCAGAGCACGACAAACAGCGCTTCTTCCAGGCCTTTTACAGCACCTTTATCCATATGTCACCGGAAACCGAGCAGCACTTCTCCCAACGCTCCGGCGAGGAAGGCCAGCAGATGATCTTTAAGAGCTTTTTCGCCATGCTGGCGGTAAATGGCGACCTCTTTGTACCCGATTTTCTGGAACGGCTGGCGCGAGCGCAGAGCGAGGAAGGCCTGCGTCTACCGCCGCGGTTTTTTGCCCTCTGGCGGGAAGCGATGCTCAAAACCGTCCGCGCCTGCGATCCGCTGTGCGATGAGGAGATCCTCACCGCATGGGCAATGGCCATCGCCCCTGGGCTCGAGTATCTGCGCCGCCAGGCGGAGCTCCACTATCAAACTGTTGGCCAGTAATCATGCATGCCGCTAACCGTAACGACCTTAACCTCCTGCCCTCGGCGGTGATGATCTACGATGAGCGCGAACGACTGCAGGCCTGGAATGATAAGGTGGCGCTGTTTTATCCAACGATCGCGCCCTGGCTTGCCGTCGGCGCCTCTCTTGAGAGCCTGGCGGAAAAGTTTATCGATGCCGGATACAACATCGACCCAGGCCGGCAACAGACGCTGCGCGAGGCGATTATCCGCAACTGCCGCCAGACGAACCACTGCGAGGTCCGCCAGTCGGGCAACCGCCGGATTTACGTTCAGCATCAGCGGCTGGCGGATGGCGGGATTGTCAGCCTGCATACCGACATCACCGAGCTTGACGAGGCCCGGCGTTCGCGTCATCAACTGCATGATGACTTTTTATTCACCGCGGAGTCGATCCAGATCGGCATCTGGGACTGGCAGGTCTCCGGCGACAGCCTGCAGGTGAATGACACCCTGCTGGCGATGGTCGGCCAGTCGCGGGCGCAGTGGCGCTTTCCGCTGCGCTTTATGCTCAACCTGGTCCACGAGGACGATCGCGCCACTCTGCAGCAGGCGATGATCGCCTCGCAAAACGAGCACATGCCGGTTTTTGAATGTGAGCTTCGCGTCCAGCACCCGACGCAGGGCTGGCGCTGGATGCTGCTCTCGGGGCAGATCGTCACCCTCAACATGCAGCAGCAGGCAGAGCGGGTGATCGGCACCTTGCAGGATATTACCCGGCGCAAAGCCGCAGAGCTGCTGGCCATTGAGGCGGCGAAGGAGGCCCGTGAGGCGAACGAAGCGAAAAGCGCTTTCCTCGCCAATATGAGCCACGAAATCCGCACCCCGATGAACGGCATTCTCGGCATGACGCAGCTCTGCCTCGACACGCCGCTGACCGCGGAGCAGCGGGAGTACCTTTCGCTGGTGATGAGCTCAGCCCAGTCGCTGCTGCACATTATCAATGACATTCTTGATTTTTCACGCATTGAGTCGGGCAAGATGCAGGTGGACGTAGAGCCGCTGGAGATCCGCCCTTTTGTTCAGTCGCTGATCCGCCCGCATATGCCTGCCGCCAGCGAAAAGGGCATTGAGCTGCTGGTGGATATCTCCCCTGCGGTGCCTGAGGTGCTGATCGTCGATGGCCCCCGGCTGCGGCAAATCCTGACCAACCTGCTGGGTAATGCCCTGAAGTTCACTCATCAGGGGGAGGTCCTGCTGGCGATAGCGCCGGCCGAGGACGAAAACCACTGGTGCTTTCGCATTCGCGATACCGGCATCGGCATTGCCCCGGAGAAGCAAAAGGCGATCTTCGAGGCCTTCAGCCAGGCCGATAGCTCTACCACCCGTCGCTACGGCGGCACCGGACTGGGGTTAACCATTTCGGCCCGCCTGGTCAGCCTGATGGGCGGTGAGCTGACGGTGGAGAGCCAGCCTGGGGCAGGCAGCGAATTTGCCTTCACCCTGCCGCTGGAAGGCCTGAACGCCGCGGCCTCCGGTAGCGCCCCGCTGAGCCGCTTCAATCACCAGCGGGTGCTGGTGGTTGACGACAACAGCACCAACCTGCGCCTGCTTGACGCCATGCTTCGCCAGATGGGACTGATGCCAACCTGCGTGAACAACGCTGGCGAGGCGCTACGCCGGGCCGCCGAAGGCCCGCCATGGCAGCTGATCCTGCTGGACGCGCAGATGCCGGATATGGACGGCGTATCCCTGGCGCTGGAGCTCTCCGCTTTGCCTGAAGCCAGGCAAAGCCAGATTATTATGCTCAGCTCCATGAGCCGTCATTTTGACGCCAATATGCTTAAGCGCATCGGCATTGCCCACTATCTGCATAAACCGGTGGCACAGCGCGAACTGCATCAGGTTATCGCCGGCATTCTGGTGCCCACGCCGGTGGTGACGACAACGCCTGCCCCCGTTGCGCAACCGGTCAGGGACCAGACCGGACTAAATATCCTGCTCGCCGAGGACAACCTGGTAAACCAGAAGGTCGCCAGACGGCTGCTGGAGCAGTTGGGTCACCGCTGCGAGGTGGTGAACAATGGTCGGGAAGCGCTGGAGCGCTGGCGCGCAGCCTGCTGGGATCTTCTGCTGATCGATCTGCAAATGCCGGAGATGGACGGTGAAACCGCCATCCGCCTGCTGCGGGAAGAGACCCAGGCGCAGGGCAGACAACATCAGCCCACGATTGCCATGACCGCCCACGCTATGCAGGGCGATAGAGAACGCTGTCTGGCGATGGGTTTTGACGGCTATATCGCCAAGCCGGTGAGCCAGGAGGCGCTACGGGAAGCCATCGCCCGCGTCGGCGCGGCGGAAGATAGCGCGCCGGTGGAAGAGGAAGGCCTGCCGGACGAAGCCCGCCTGCTGAAACAGTGCGCCGACGATCCTGAGCTTGTCGAGGAGTTGCTGGGACTCTTCGCTGCAGGACTTAATGCTGCGGCCGTCGCCCTCAACCACGCCATTGACGCCAATGACCGGGAGACATGGCGCCGCGCCGCCCACAAACTGCGCGGCGAGGCGGCCACCCTAGGTTTTCAACGCCTTGCCAGTGTGCTCCAGCGGCTGGAGAGCCAGGCGGCCTCGCCAGACCAAAGCGTGCCGGGCGACCTGCGCGACGCGCTGACCGAGGCGATCGCGGGCTGCCACCTGTGGCTGCGCCGCAGAACGCAGGAGGTTCCCCGTGATCGCTAGACGTCTTCTGCTGCTGGTCATTTGCCTGCCGCTGGCGCACGCCGGTTCTGCGCCGGTGACCTGGTCACTGGCCGGACAATGGCGGGTGCATGACGCCAACGACAGCGCCTTCGACGGCGCGCAGGCTTCGGATGGCGACTGGCGCACGCTGCGAGTACCGGCAAACTGGTACAGCGCGGGATACGATCATCAGGGCGCCCTGTGGTATCGCCATCAGTTTACCCTGCATGGCCTGTCGCCGGACGCCATGGCTACCCTGGTGTTTGACGGCGTCGATTACTTTGCCGAGGTGGCGCTCAACGGCAAGACGCTGACCCGACACGAGGGCTATTTTCAGCGCTTCCCGGTGGACATCAGCGGGGCCATACGCCGCCATAATCAGCTCGCCGTGCGGGTCGATAGCCCCTATGAAGACCCGCAAAAGATCTGGCCGCTGCACAAAACGCTGATGAAAGGGATCCTGAATCAGCACGACACCCGCCCGGGCGGCGCCTGGTCGGTTCAGGGGCAGGATGCCAACTCCGGGGGGATCTGGGCGCCGGTGAGGCTCCATCTGAGCCGCGGCGTCACCATCGACGAGGTGATCCTGCGCCCGGACTGGCAACAGGGGCTGGAGCAGCCCATGCTGCGTGCCGAAATCCGCTATCGGGCTGTGACGCCCGGCCCCGTCACGCTACGTCTGACGGCTACCCCGGACAATTTTTCCGGCCCACGTTTTCACCAGGCCTTCGCGGTCACTCTGGAGAAAACCGCAGGCGTCCTGCACGTCTCGCTGCCCATGCCGTCCGCGAAGCTCTGATGGCCCGTGGGCGCAGGCAAGCCGAACCTCTACCGGGTGCGCGCCACCCTAACGGATGACCGGGGGATGATGGATACCGCCGTCACCCGCACCGGATTACGTAAGGTGGAAGCGCTGGCGGACAATCAGGGCTGGCGCATCAACGACAGACGGCTGTTCATTAAGGGCAGCAACTATATTGGCTCCCCATGGCTAAGCACCATGACGCGGAAAAAGTATCTCCGGGATTTCAGACTGGTCACGGCGATGAACGCCAACGCCATCCGCGTTCATGGCCACGTGGCGGGCCGCGCGCTGTATGAGGTGGCCGATGAGATGGGACTCATGATTTGGCAGGATGTCCCGCTGCAGTGGGGTTATGATGATAGCGCCGCCTTCGCCGATAACGCCGTGCGCCAGACCCGGGCGATGATGGACCAGTTCGGCAATTCACCGGCGATTATTGTCTGGGGCGGTCACAACGAGCCGCCGTGGAACTCGCCGTGGATGGAGAAACGCTTCCCCGACTGGCGTAAAACCTTAAACCAGACCCTGACGCAGCGGGTGGGCGATGCGCTGGCGGAAGACACCTCCCGCATCGTGCATCGCTTTTCCGCTGTCGAAGAGCACTACTGGGCAGGGTGGTATTTCGGCACCCTGCGCGACCTGCTCGCCCCGGCGAAAACCGGGATTATTACCGAGTTTGGCGCCCAGGCGCTGCCCCGCCTCTCCACCCTGAAGACCATTATCCCGGCCCGTCTGCTGTGGCCGAAAACCACCGCCGCCGACGATCCCGGCTGGGTGCGATGGAAGTACCATAATTTTCAGCCTTTCCAGACCTTTAAATTCGCCGGGATTCCGCGAGGCAACAATATTCAGGAGATGATTGAAAACACCCAGGCGTATCAGGCCAGGCTGGTGGCCCTGGCGGCGGAGAGCTATCGTCGCCAGCGTTATCAGCCGGTGACCGCCCTGTTCCAGTTTATGTTTGTCGAGACATGGCCCTCCATCAACTGGGGGGTGGTGGATTATCTGCGCCAGCCAAAGGCGGGTTACTATGCCCTGCAGCGCGCCTATCAGCCGATCCTGCCGTCCATCGAGCCGGTGACCGCCAGCTGGCGTCAGGGTAGCCCGGCGACGGTGCGCCTGTGGGCGATTAACGATACCTGGACAGCCTGCGAGGATTGTCGCCTGACCTGGCAGGTCAGGCAAAATGGTCGGATACTGACTCAGGGGGAAACCACGCGGACCCTGCCGCCCGACGCCGGCCAGATGGTCAGGGAGCTGACCGTCACCCCCGCCGGCCAGCAGCCCGTGACGATCGTCTACCGCATCGACAACCGTCGCGGCAAACGCATGGGGGCTAACCAACATAGCGAACCCGTCGCCGCGGCTCAGGCAGCGAAATGAAGGAGGCTTCCCGCTGAGCCGCGATCAGTCGTGGATTTTCACCCCCAGACAACCGCGAACGAATTCAGGGTTAAAGTGTTTTACCGCTTCGCCGACATAGCCTAAATCCAGAGCGCTGATTTGCGCCATTTCGCGCACGGTGAGCGAGAAATCCCAGATGGCAAAGTTCTCTTCAATACGCTCCTGGCGGGTGGATTTTGGAATGACCGTGACGCCACGCTGCACGTTCCAGCGCAGGATAACCTGCGCAATGGTTTTATGATGGGCATCGGCAATCTCCTGCAGCGTTGCCTCTTCATACGGGTTATGTCTGCCGCCGCCTAACGGCGCCCAGGCTTCCGGCTGAACGTGATAGTGCTTCATGGTTTCCAGCGCCGCGGGCTGAGCGAAATAAGGATGCAGTTCGACCTGGTTCACCATCGGCTTAATTCTGACGGTTTCGCAGAAGTTCGCTAACACATGGGCGTAGAAATTGGACACGCCAATCGCTTTCAGGATACCGGCCTCATAAGCCTCCTCCAGCGCGCGCCAGGCGCTGAAATAATCGCCCATCGCCTGATGCAACAGATAAAGATCGAAGTATTCCAGCCCGGATTTTTTTAAGGACGCGGCGATACCGGCTTTCGCCATCCCGGCGTTGGCCATGTCCTGAACCCACAGTTTGGAGGTGATAAATAGCGCCTCGCGGGTACACAGACCTTCGGCGATGGCTTCGCGAACGGCCTCCCCCACCGCATCTTCATTATCGTAGACGGCAGCGGTATCGATAAGGCGATAGCCGGCACGAATAGC
Organism: Klebsiella sp. JB_Kp031; assembly: GCF_040064295.1. Lineage (NCBI taxonomy): Bacteria > Pseudomonadati > Pseudomonadota > Gammaproteobacteria > Enterobacterales > Enterobacteriaceae > Klebsiella > Klebsiella sp. JB_Kp031. Next base: position 185,105 of record NZ_JBEAJW010000023.1, on the reverse strand, counting down.
GTTCAGCACCGCCCGCTTACACTCTGCTTTATCGGTCACCTTAAAAACGCCAAAACCCAGCATCGGCATTTTACGGTTGTTACTTAATACACAATATTCCACGGTGCAGTCTCAGTTTGTTAAAAATTTCATGATAGACCAGAAACATCGCCGCGATTACCCCGTCATTTGTGATTTGACTTATGCATCCAGCTCATTAATCGCAGTGCGCTGATATCTCCTGTGTTTGACAGAAAGCAGGAAGCTCCCCCCTGCCGCGCCCAAAAGTAACAGACCGCTCAGAGCAAAAGTGCTGCGCCATCCCAGACTATCAAACACCAGGCCTCCTGCCGTTGACCCGAGGGCAATCGATAGTTGGATCACGGCGACCATCAGACCACCGCCCGCCTCCGCATCCTCGGGCAGCGTCCGCGCAATCCATGTCCACCAGCCGGTGGGCGCTGCCGTCGCCAGCAGGCCCCAAAAGCTTAACAGTACGGCGACTGAACCTGTGTGGTGCCCGGCCAGCAGAAGCGTTCCGGCAATCGCGGCCATTAACAAAGGGATAGCCACCAGTGTCGGATAAAACCGGGCGTTCAGAACGGTCGTAATAAGCAGCGTGCCGACAAAACCGGCGGCGCCAATCGCCAGTAATATCAGGGAGAGGCCAGAAGGCTTGACTCGAGTCACTATCTCCAGAAACGGTCGCACATAGGTAAATAAGGTAAACTGCCCCATAAAGAACAGCCCGCAGGCCAACAATCCAAGGGATACCGTCGAGCGACGGAACAGACGCAGCACGGTTCCCTGTCGCTGTCGTGCGCGCTGACTTTTCATCGATGGCAGGCTAACGCATTGCCAGATGAAGGCTACCATCGCCAGCGGGACGAGACATAAAAAGGCGCCGCGCCAGCCGACGGTGGCCCCCAGGTAGCTGCCCAGCGGGGCCGCGACGACCGTGGCCAATGCGTTACCACCGTTAAAAATGGCCAGCGCGCGGGGAACCTGGCGTTGCGGCACCAGCCGAATGGCCGTTGCTGCCGACAATGACCAGAATCCGCCGATGACGATCCCGATGAGCGCCCTGCCCAGCATATAAACCGGAAAACTGGACGCCTGGGCAATCATCAATCCTGAGGCCGCCATCAGCGCCGTGAGCCCCAGCAGCAGCCATTTACGGTCCAGCGACCCGGTAAGAGGGGAAATCGTCAGGCTGGTCAGTACCGCCAGCGCGCCAGAAAGCGCGATCCCCTGGCCTGCTAATCCCTCGGTAATGTGTAAATCACCCGCGATGGGTGTCAACAGACTGACCGGCATAAACTCTGAGGCAATGAGCACAAATACGCAGAGCGTCATCGCCAGGACGCCGCTCCAGTATGCGCGGGTGTTATGTAATCCAGACATTATTTATCTCCGACAAAACAAAGCCGCCAGCAGGCGGCTTTGGGGATGTCTCCGGCACAGGAGAGCGATTACAGGTTGGTTTCGAAAAACTGCGCGAACGTAGCAAAGGGAATTTTGCCCGCGGCGTTGTCATAGAGGTCGACATGGTTTGCCCCAGGGACAATCACCAGCGCTTTCTCTTTGCTGCCGATCGCCTTGAAAGCATCTTCGGCAAAATAGCGTGAATGGGCTTGTTCGCCGGTCACAATAAGCGTCGGAATAGTCACCTCGCTGGCGTAACTCAGCAGCGGCATATTCATAAACGACAGCGGCATCGTCGCATTCCATGCCCCGGTTGAATTAACCGAACGCGCATGGAAACCTCGCGGCATACGGTAATAATCGAAGAACTCTTTCAGCACCGGGTTGGGGTTGGCGGGCAAGGTTTCCGGCAAAATACGAGCGGCAGCGCTGACGTTGCCTTTATCATCAACATATATGTCATGCCCACCTGGGGCGAAAGTGCCGTTTGCCGCATCCTTCCAGCGCTGCGCGTTCAAGTACTGCAGTACCGCTCGGCGGTCGGCTGTCGTGTAGCGGTCTTTGCCATCGCCTACCCCATGACCCATCGCGCGGCTCATGTCATACATGACGCTGGTCGCCACCGCTTTGACGCGTGTATCCATCGCCGCGTCGTTTAGGGCCATACCACCCCAGCCGCAAATGCCGAGCAAACCGATACGGTTGCGATCCACCTCTTTTTGCAGGCCCAGAAAGTCCACCGCGGCACTGAAATCCTCGGTATTGATATCCGGTGAGGCCACGTTGCGTGGGTAGCCACCGCTTTCGCCCGTATAGGATGGGTCAAACGCCAGGGTGACAAACCCCTGTTCGGCCAGCGTCTGGGCATACAGGCCGCTGGACTGCTCTTTTACCGCGCCGAAGGGACCGCTCACAGCAATAGCTGCCAGTTTGCGTTCACCGCGATCCTTCGGCAGGTAGAGATCTCCAACTAAGGTAATCCCGTAGCGGTTCTGAAAGGTCACCTTACGGTGATCCACTTTTGCGCTCTCCGGGAATGTTTTATCCCATTGTTCAATCAATGAAACAGGTGCGTTCGGGTTAGTTGTATCAGCATAACTCATCGTTGTGGCTCCACTTAATAAGGCGCAAAGCAGCATGGCGGGTATCGTGGCTGTCATTTTTTTGCTGAAAACCGTCATTAAATCCCCCTAAATAAACGTGTGAAAACCAGTCTCCAGAGGACAACGCTGCTGGGCTTTGTTGTCATGCGCTTATTGTAGCTAGCAATAAAAGTGCTTATTAGAGGCTAAAAAATGCTAAGATTAATACCATTTAGTTCTAAATAGCGCGATTGTTACGAGGCGGAAGATGGCGAAACGGGAAAACTATAATGACCTCTACCTGTTTATGCAGGTGGTACGGGAAGGCAGTTTTACCGCCGCAGCGCAACGACTGGGTCTGGCGCAGTCCGGGATCAGCCGTGCGGTTCGCGAACTCGAAGAGCGGCTGGGCGTTCAGCTTCTGGTGCGCACCACCCGCCGGTTGTCGCTCACTCAGGCGGGTGAGCAGCTCTATCACAATGTCGAATCCGGTTTCGACGCCTTAGATATGGGACTCGCCACGCTGGCCCATTATCGGCAAACACCGTCCGGTACGGTTCGCATCAATGCCAGCCAGCACGCTATTGATAAAGTTCTGCTGCCTAAGCTGGCGATATTTAAACAACGCTATCCCGATATCCGCCTGGAACTGATCACCGAAAGCCGGTTCGTCGATATTATTGCGGAGCGTTTCGATGCGGGCGTGCGTCTGGGCCCGGAAGTGGGGAGTGGCATGATTGCGGTACGTATTTCGCCCGATATGGAGATGGCGGTTGTCGGAACCCCGGAGCATTTTCGTCGCTACGGCTTTCCGCAAACCCCTGCCGATTTAACCGGTCATCCCTGCATCGCCTATCAGTTCGGCGACGGCAGCCTGTACGCCTGGGAACTTAACGTGGAAGGCAAAAAAATTACCCACCCGCCTCAGGGACAGTGGGCTTTCGCCGATAGCTATATGGAAGCCAAAGCGGCCAGGCTCGGTCTGGGGCTGGCCTATGTCCCGGAAGAACTGATTACCGACGATCTAGCGCAGGGCACGCTTATCCGGGTGCTCCAGCGCTATAGCCAGCGTCTGGAAGGTTCATTTCTCTATTACCCGCACCGCAATGTATCGCCCGCGCTGAGAGCGGTCATTGATACATTGCGAATGTAGTAGAGGATGCCTGGATCGTGTTTAGAACTGTGGCAAAATGTACCTCTATCCGCACTAAATCAAGACTCAATATTCGCAGCCTTACGTGAGTCAGCCTCCCTGTGGAACCGGCTTTTTTAATATATCGTTAGCATTTTCAATGGGAAAACGGATATATCCTTCTTTTTTTTCACATTTTACAACTTCCACATTAATTTTATTTCCTCTAATATAGATAACACGGTAACTATCAGATGTTTCAGCGAGATACCTCGCATCCTTCCCTAACTCTGGAATCGTCCAGTACTTATTATTGCATTGAAAAGAGCTCCTGGTATCATAAGAATAAACCTTTTTCGTCACAGCATTAAATAACCAACCTGCGCTACCCAAATAAGAAATATAACTAATGCTAAAAAAAACGCAAGATAAACATAATATCGAATAATGGATCATCGAAGGCACTTTAATTTTTCTTATCCGGAATAAATCTGTTGTACCTTCTAAAATCATCCCCCCCACGTGGGAAGTAATCAAAAAAAATGGAATGGCAAACAGAATCGAGAATGACCAACTAATATAAGGAACTTTAGCGATATCAACATCAAAAAACTCTTTAACAAAACCATTTGCAATCATCTTAGAAAAAAACAATATAATCGAGAACACAATAAAAAGGATTTTATTTATTATTTTGACTATCTTTTCTTTTACTCTTGACATACACAGAAAATAATAATTAACAAACAAGAAAGTAAAATAGCCTGTTGAAATGGCTAAGAGAGTAAGACCATAATTCAAATCACTCCCTGAAAATACTATTGAGCCTGATACAAAAAAAACCAGGATTAGTACCATCGAGTCTGTAATAATTCTTTTTAGCTTACCTCTTCGTCCGGGAAAGACACCTTTTATTTTCTTTTTCTCACTAGTTGCAAAGGTCGGAACAGAGTAGAAATTTATAATATATGTAGAAATTAATAACATACCAGTAAATGTTATGATGATGAATAGATCAGTTTCCGGATGCTTCCTGGCATAGATCAAACTAAACAGGATGGCCAGCAATAGATTAAAACCAATCACTAATAGCATAGGTATTGAGCGAAGTATATTTGCCATCATTAATTTCCTTCTTTAACAAATAATATTGCAGACAGTTATAACAGAAATAGTTTCCCCTCGTCTATTCTATGGTGCTACCGAACATACCGGACATATGAAATCAATGTACATTGTTAGTAATTCAGGATTACAGAAAACTGGTATTTTCACTTAAGTCGTTCTTCGGTGCGACCAGTTACTAAACATTTAATATGCAAAGGACAGCTTTTTTATATATTTCGAACATGGAATATTATTTAGTTCTGATTCATCATTATAGGAAGTGACGATATTAATTTTTAAGATCTGGCAAAGCTTAAAGCACCAAATTCTCAATTGGCTGATTTACTTATTAATAAATAACTGGCGCCGCAAGCCGCGCCAGTTCTGGGTTTATACGTGGTTACGTGGCGTAATCAGGAAACCAGTACCGATTAGTGCTTCACAATGTACATGGTACGGCTATAGGCCACATCTTCCGGGTTGGTGATCGGGTAGCCTTTCAGCCACGGCTTAATCAGCCGACCGTTGGTGTACTGGTAGATCGGCGCAATCGGCGCTTTGACCATAATGATCTTCTCCGCCGCGTTGTAATCGTCGTTACGCGCTTTGGCTGAATTTTCCACCGCCGCCTGCGCGAGGATTTTATCGTATGCCGGATCGTTAAAGCGGGAGATATTTCCGCTGTGGGTGGAAGTCAGCAGCGACAGGAAGGTGGACGGCTCGTTGTAATCCCCTACCCACGAGGCGCGGATCACATCGAAATTGCCGGTGTTGCGGCTGTCGATATAGGTTTTCCACTCCTGATTCTGCAGCTTCACTTCCACGCCGAGGTTCTTCTTCCACATCGACGCCACTGCGATGGCAATTTTCTGATGGTTCTCAGAGGTGTTATACAGCAGCGTCAGCTTTAGCGGGCGATTCGGGCCATAGCCGGCGGCGGCCAGCAGGGCTTTCGCCTGGGCGTTAAGCTCGGCCTGACTCATACTCTCAAACTGCGACGGCTGCGGCGTGAAGCCCGCCGTTACGTCCGGTGTGAAACGCCAGGCCGGTTTTTCCCCGGTCCCTAGCACTTTCTCCGCCATCACCCGGCGATCGATGGTCATACTCAGCGCCAGTCGCACCCGCTCGTCCGCTGTCGGCCCTTTTTGGGTATTAAAGGCGTAATAGTAGGTGCCCAGCTGCGGCGGGGTATACACCTGTCCAGGAATATCCTTCAGCAGCTTCTGGTACATATTTTTCGGGAAAGATTCGGTGATATCGATATCGCCGGCCAGATAGCGCTTGGTGGCGGCGGACTCCTGGTTGATCGGCACAAAGGTGACCTGCTGGATCACCGTTTTGGCGTTATCCCAGTAGTGGTTGTTCGGCACCAGCACCAGCTTTTCATTCACGACGCGATCTTTCAGAACATAGGCGCCGTTGCCCACCAGGCTGCCGGGCCGCGTCCAGTTCGCGCCGCTGTCGACATTGGCTTTTTGCACCGGATAGAAGGCAAAGCTGGCGGTCAGGTTGCTGAACCATGGCAGCGGCTTATCCAGCTGCACCCGCAGGGTGTGGGCGTCGACGGCGGTGACCCCCAGGGTCTCCGGCGCGGCTTTGCCGTCGATGATGTTCTGCGCGTTGGCGATCCCCGCCAGCGCCGCGAACCAGGCGAACGGCGAAGTGGTTTTCGGATCCACCAGACGCCGCCAGCTATAGACGAAATCCTCGGCGGTGACCGGCGTACCGTCGGACCAGCGGGCGTTATCGCGCAGGGTAAAGGTCCAGACGCGGTTATCATTGCTCTGCCAGCGGGTCGCCACCCCCGGCACCAGGTTGCCTTTCGCATCCTGATTGACTAAACCTTCAAACAGATCGCGGATCACCTGGATTTCCGGCAGGCCCACCGCTTTGGCGGGATCTAACGAGGCGGGTTCATCTTTGATATGGCGCACCAACTGCTGTTTTTCCGCCAGTACCGTGCCCGGCGGTACGTCCGCCGCCCAGGCCAGAGAAGATACGCTGGCTAACCACAGCGCGCCGCATGTCAAAGCGACAGGATACTTCATAAGATCCCCTTTAAAATGAGAAAAAACACCGCCAACAGAGCGATAATTATTTGTTTCATCACCTGAAATTGCAAACAACATATGATAGAAAATTGATGTGCCGTCGGATTTCACGCCTCGGGAATGGGTTTGATTCCAACACGCTTTTCGCCAACACTGAATAATAACGACACACAGGAAGCTCTATGTCTATTTCACGTCCTCGCCCGCAGCGCGGCGACTTTCCGCCGGGAACCCGGCAGTACGGCAGCTCGGAACTGGGCGCGCCGCTGCTGTGGTTTCCTGCGCCGATGGCCGACAGCCGCAGCGGCCTGATTATTGCCGGCACCCACGGCGATGAGAATTCGTCGATTGTGACCCTCTCCTGCGCCCTGCGCACCCTGAAGCCGGAGCTGCGCCGCCACCACGTGGTCCTGACGGTCAATCCTGACGGCTGTCAGCTCGGGCTACGCGCTAACGCCCGCGGCGTGGACCTCAACCGTAACTTTCCGGCCGCTAACTGGAGACAAGGGGAAACGGTGTACCGCTGGAACAGCGCGGCGGCGGAACGAGACGTGGTGCTGTTGACCGGCGAGCAGCCTGGTTCGGAGCGGGAGACCCAGGCCCTGTGTCAGTTGATCCATCAGAACCATCCGGCGTGGGTGGTCTCCTTTCACGATCCGCTGGCCTGCATCGAAGACCCGGGACACAGCCCGCTGGGACACTGGCTGGCGGACGCCTTCTCCCTGCCGCTGGTGGGCAGCGTGGGCTACGACACCCCAGGTTCCTTTGGCAGCTGGTGCGCCGATATCGGGCTCCCCTGCATCACCGCCGAGTTTCCGCCGGTCTCCGCCGACGAGGCAACGGAGCGTTACCTGCCGGCGATGACCGACCTGCTGCGCTGGCAGGCTTAAACTTAAAGATGAAGCACGCCGGTGCTGAACCGCAGCGCCGGCTCAACGTCCACCGCCAGCCATGTCGGGCCGTCGAGGTCGGCGAAGCGCGCCAGCGGCGCCAGGGGGAGCGCGGCGGCGATCCCGCGCGAGGTGCAGAGCATACAGCCCAGCATCCGTTCAAAGCCCTGCCGTTCCGCCTCCCCGGCCAGGGCCAGCGCTTCGGTCAGGCCGCCGGTTTTGTCCAGTTTGATATTGATCATCTCATAGCGCCCGCGCAGCCTCGGCAGGCTCTCCCGGGTATGGCAGCTCTCGTCGGCGCAAATCGGTAACGGATGAACGAAGTTTTCCAGCGCCGCATCGGCGTCGGCGGGGAGCGGCTGCTCAAGCATCGCCACGCCGAGGTCCGCCAGCAGCTGGCAGCGCGCCGCCAGCCCCTCGCTGTGCCAGGATTCATTGGCATCGACAATCAACGTGGCCTGCGGCGCCGCCTGGCGAATAGCGATTAACCGCTCGCTGATAAGCCGGTCGTCGAGCTTCACCTTCAACAGTTGAGCACCCTTCTGCCACAGCGCCGCGGCGCTGGCCGCCATCTGATCCGCCGTGCCAATGACCACCGTCTGGGCGGTGATCACCCGCTCGGGCAACGTCACTCCCAGCAGTTGGGGCAAGGTTTTGCCTTCGCGCCGCGCCTGCAGATCCCACAGGGCGCAGTCAATGGCATTGCGCGCGGCGCCTGCGGGCAGCAGCCGCTGCAGCTGTTCGCGGGTAAGTCCCGCCTCCAGCTGCTCGCCGATAGCCATCACCTGGGCCATGACCGACGCGATGCTTTCGCCATAGCGTGGATAAGGCGTGCATTCGCCCACGCCTTTCACACCGTCCTCTTCCAGTTCCACCACCACCACTTTTGCTTCGCTGCGGCTGCCGCGGGCGATCACAAAGGGGGTGTGGAGCGGCCAGGCTTCCTCATACACTCGCACGTTACGCATTCCCTTGTCCTCTCTGGTCAATGTTAAATAGGGTTTGCCGTGTAGCTGGCGGATGTCATACACTACTCGCGACGTTAACTATATGTAAACAGGAAGATAACCATGTCACAAACCGTGCATTTCCAAGGCAACCCCGTTTCTGTTCAGGGCACCATTCCGCAGGCAGGCGCTAAAGCGCAGCCGTTTACGCTGGTCGCCAAAGATCTCTCTGACGTCGCGCTGAGCCAGTACGCCGGCAAACGTAAAGTACTGAATATTTTCCCGAGCATTGATACCGGCGTGTGCGCCGCATCAGTGCGTAAATTCAACCAGCTGGCCGCTGAACTGGACAACACCGTGGTGCTGTGCATTTCCGCTGACCTGCCGTTCGCCCAGTCTCGCTTCTGCGGCGCCGAAGGCCTGAGCAACGTGGTGACCCTTTCCACGCTGCGCGGCGCATCGTTCCTCGCTGACTACGGCGTCGCTATCTCTGCCGGTCCGCTGGCTGGCCTGGCCGCTCGCGCCGTGGTCGTTATCGATGAAAACGATCAGGTCGTCTACAGCCAGCTGGTGAACGAAATCACCGAAGAGCCAGACTACGACGCCGCGCTGGCCGCCCTGAAAGCCTGATAACAGACTGCCCTGGCGCATCGCGCCTGCGGACATTCGCTTTGCTCAGCCCCCGCTCTGCGGGGGCTTTTTATTGCCGCGGCGCATAGCGGGAAATCGTCCGCGCCATCGCCGGACCGGTCAGCAAAATGGTAAACAGCCGCAGCGTCTGCAGCGCCATGATGAACGACATATCCGCCCGGGTACCAGCGGCGATAATCGCCACGGTGTCCAGCCCGCCGGGGCTGGTGGCCAGATAGGCGGTCATAAAGTCCATCGGCAAAATATGAGTCAGGGCAAGGGCCATCAGGGCGCACATCAGGATCAGCCCGAGGATGGAGGCGATAATCTGCGGCAGCGTCTTCAGGGCCAGTAGAAAAACCGCTTTGTTAAACTGCAGGCCCACCGTCCAGCCCAGCACCGCGTAGGCCATCGCCAGCAACCACTCCGGCAGCTCCAGCATCACCCAGCCGCCGCCCTGGACCAGCGCGCCGAACAGCATCGGCAGCAGCATGGCTCCGGAAGGGATACGCAGCCGGACGCCCAGCCAACAGGCCGCCGCCGTCAGCAACAGCGTGATAGGAAAATTGAGGGTCAACGGCGCAAACCAGACGATGGCCTGGCTCATTGCCTGCGCCTCGTTGCCCAGGGCATAGCGCACCACCAGCGCCGCCGCGCCGACGACAAACAGCACCCGTAGATACTGCATCAGCGCCACCAGCCGCACATCTGCCCCGTACTCCTGGGCCATCACTACCATTGCCGACGCCCCGCCGGGAGAGCTTCCCCAGGCGCCGGTGGCGCCCGGCAGCGCGCTATAGCGAACCAACAGCCAGCCGGTGAGACCACTGATCGCCAGGGTGGTCAACAGGATCGCCAGCACCAGCGCCCAGTTAGCGAACAGTACGCCAAAAACAGAGGGATTAATCGCCCTGGCGATCATGCAGCCAACAATGGCCTGCGCCGCCAGATAACAGGGGCGAGGTATGCTCAGCTTCACCCCGCGCAGGCTCAAAATGAGACCGGCGATCAGCGGCCCCAGCAGCAGCGCTGCCGGCAGGTGTATTCGTAACAGCAGCGAGGAAAAGAGAACAGAGAGCAGCAGCAATATCAGCCAGTGCCCGATCGCGCGACGCGACGCCAAGATGCACCACCCCGGAAAAAGGATTAAAAAACCAGTATATACAGGTTTGGCCCGCTTTGCAGGCCGGGATGCCGGCGACGTGAGTCGCCGGCCTGGCGGGATTATTCGTCGCCCTTTTTCTGACTCAGGCCATATTCACGCAGCTTATTAGCGATGGCGGTATGCGACACCCCCAGCCGCTTCGCCAGCTTACGGGTGCTGGGGTAGCTGCGATAGAGCTGGGTTAGCACCGAGCGCTCAAAACGGCGGGTAATGTCGTCCAGCGACCCTTCCATGGCCTCCTCGCCCACCGGCAGCGAGGCGACGTCGTGGTCCGGCAGCAGAATGTCCTGCGGACGCAGTTCGAATCCTTCCAGCTGGGTTAGCGCACGATAGACAGCATTCTTCAGCTGACGAACGTTGCCGGGCCAGCTGTATCGGGTAAGCACCGTACTCAGGTCGGCGGAGAGCTTCGGCCGCGGGATCCCCTGCTCATCAGCAAAGCGGGCAACAAACAGCTCCGTCAGCGGCATAATGTCCTGCGGGCAGTCGCGCAGCGGCGGCAGATACAGGGTCAGGACGTTGAGGCGATAGTAGAGATCTTCGCGGAACAGCCCTTTCTGCACCAGCTCGACCAGGTTTTTCTGCGTCGCGCAGATCACCCGCACATCGACGTGTACTTCATGATCCTCGCCGACGCGGCGGAAGGTGCCGTCGTTGAGAAAGCGCAGCAGCTTGGTCTGCATTCGCGGCGACATCTCGCCAATTTCATCCAGCAGCACCGAACCGCCATTGGCCTGCTCGAAGAAGCCTTTTTTGCCCTGCAGGGCGTCGCCGAACAGTTCGCTCTCGACCGCGTCCTCGGGAATGGAGCCACAGTTAAGCGCCAGATAGGGTTTGCCCGCCCGCGGGCTGGCCAGATGGCAGGCATGCGCCAGCAGATCTTTGCCGGTGCCCGTATCGCCGACAATCAACAGCGGCGCGCTGAGCATCGCCAGCTTGCGCGCTTGCTCCACCACGTGGCGCATTTTCGGCCCCACCGCGAGGATCTGACTGAAGGCGCTGGTGTCCTGGCTGGTCATGGTCTGCAGCTGCCGTCCCATGCGCACGGTTGAGCGCAGCATCGCCACGGCGCCGGTCAGCACTCGCTCGTTATGCTCCCCTTCCAGATAGACCGGGGTCACTTCCAGCAGGTAATTCTGCCCGTTCACCACCACATGCTCCGCATGCGTCTCCTGCGGGCTACTTTCCAGCCAGCGCTGGACGTTGAAATCGGCGATCAGCTGGGCCACCGGATGGTTGCGCAACTTCGCCTGGCTTTGGCCAAACAGCAGGCAGCTGGCGGGGTTGGCCAGTTCGACCCTGCCTTTGGTATCCAGCGACAGCACCGGCTCCGGCATCGCCACCAGCAGCGCGCTGAGCGCAAGATGTTCACGCTCAGATGGCATCCACGGCACGGTGCGCACGTCTGTCACGCCGGCGATACGGCGGATCTCCGCCATCAGGCTGCTGAAGGTGGCAAACTCCAGTTCGGCAAAATTGAGGTAGATACGGCCAATAGGGTCAATATCGATACCACGCAGATCAATGCCGCGCAGCACCAGCAAATCGAGCAATTCACGAGTCAGACCGAGGCGGTCTTCACAAAAGACTTCAAGACGCATGGGAGTGTTCACCCTAAAAGTGCCAATGACCGGAGAATAATAGGCCAGGAATGGACTTTCGGGAAGCTAACTGTCAACAATTATTGACAGCATGGCGGAAAAATGGGCGTTGCGCCGTAAAGTCAGGCGGTCAGTGGTGAAATTGACGCCAGGGCGAGCCGGGATTCAACATAACCTCAAGGCCGGGCAAGGCGAAGCCGCCGCCCGGCAATGTCTCTGAGCGGAGGTTACTTCTCCGGACTGGTTTTGCTTTTCTGCAGGGTCTCTTTCAGCTGGCCAATCAGCTCGCGACGAAAATCGCCGAGCCGCGGTTTATCATCGGCGAGCCACGGCAGTGGGCGGCACAGCTCCATCGCCTTGATCCCGAGGCGGGCGGTGAGCAGGCCGGCGCCGATGCCCTGCGCAGCGCGCGCCGACAACCGGGCCGCCAGATCCTGCGACATCCAGTCCATGCCCACCTCGCGCACCAGTTCGCTGGCGCCGGCGAAAGCGATATTCAGCAGCACCAGGCGAAACAGGCGCAGGCGGCTGTAATACCCGAGCTCAATGCCGTACAGGGTGGCAATCCGGTTGATCAACCGCAGATTGCGCCAGGCGATAAACGCCATATCCACCAGCGCCAGCGGGCTGACGGCGATCATCAGCGTCGACTCCGCCGCCGAACGGCTGATTTCCCGCCGCGCCTGAGCATCAAGCACCGGCTGCACCAGTTGGGCATAGAGGCTGACCACTTCCCGGTCGCTTTGCGTTTCGTGGATGGCGGCATACCAGCGCTGCAGCGCCGGATGCGACTGATCCAGCCCGGCCTGCTGCGCCAGCTTCTCACAAAAGGCTTTCCCTTTACCGACCGCGTGACTGTGCAGCATATCGCGGGCTTCATCGCGTTCGTGGGCGCGCTGGCGCAGTCGCCACAGGCGGCGCCACTCGGTGGCCACCGATCCGACGCCGGCGCCGACGATCAGTGCCCCGGCGACGCAGCCGCCCAGCGCAATCCAGTCCTGGGTCTGCCAGGCGTTGGCGGTCCACTGCACCCCTTGCGCCACGACGCTGACGCCGAAGATCGCCAGGCCAGCGCTGACCATCCGCCGCCACAGACTGCGTTTCGGCCGCAGCACTGACTCCACCACCGCCTCTGCCGCCCCCTCTTCCTCTTCGCCGGTCACCAGACGCGCCGGCGCGAAGTTATCGGCTTCCAGTCGGTCGAAGGCGCGAGCGCTTTTCAGCGGCGGCGTTTTTTCCGCCTGCAGCGGGCCATCAAAATCAATCCGCGGTTTTAACGGTTCGCTCATCGCAGTTTATCTCCAATCAAAAATTCCAGCGCCGCGTCGAGGCGAATGTGCGGCAAGGGCCGATCGACATCCATGACCTGCGGACGAAAGTTTTCAAACTGAAAGCCCTGCTGCTGCCAGAAGGCCTGGCCCGGCAGGCGCGCCGGCACCTCGCCGGGATAGATGGTCAACGGCTGGCCGTCGCTCAGCCGATTGCCGCGCAGGGCGGGAATTTTCTCGCCGTTCAGCTCAATCAGCCCACTCTGGGTCGCCTGAATGGACGCCAGCCCCAGGCAATCCATACTGATCCCCTCGAAGGCGGCATTCTGCCATGCATCCTGGATCAACTGCTGCAGGAGCGACACCATATTGCTGTGCTGATCCACCGTGACGTGGTCGGCTTTGGTGGCGGCGAACAGCAGCTTGTCGATGACCGGCGAAAACAGCCGGCGAAATAAGGTGCGCTGCCCGTAATGGAAACTTTGCATCAGCTGGGTCAGCGCCAGGCGCATATCGTTAAACGCCTGCGGCCCGCTGTTGAGCGGCTGCAGGCAGTCCACCAGCACAATCTGCCGGTCGAAGCGCAGGAAGTGCTCTTTGTAGAACCCCTTCACTACCTTTTCGCAGTAGTACTTATAGCGTTCGCGCAGCATGCCGGCGTTGCTGTGTTTATCAGCTTGCGCCAGCTTGGCTTCGCCGACGGCGTCGACGTCTGGCCATGGGAAGAACTGTAGCGCCGGCGCGCCGGCCATTTCGCCGGGCAGGACAAAGCGCCCGGGCTGGATAAAGTGCAACCCTTCGCGCTTACAGGCGTGCAGATAGTCCGTCCAGGCGGCGGCGATGTCGGCCAGACGGGCCTCGTCGGCAGGAGCCAGCGGATCCAGCCCGGCGCAGAGCTGCCGCCAGCGGGCCGACCACTCTGCACGCTGTCCCTGCAGGAGTCCGGTCATCTGCCGCGACCAGCTCAGATAATCCTGCGCCAGCATCGGTAAATCGAGCAGCCACTCCCCCGGATAGTCGACAATCTCCAGATACAGCGTGGAGGTGTCTTTAAAGTGGCGCAGCAGGGAGTCATTGGAACGGTAGCGCAGCGCGAGACGGATCTCGCTCACGCCGCGCGTCGGGGTTGGCCACATGGGCGGCTGGCCGTACAGCTGGGCCAGCCCTTCATCGTAGGTGAATCGCGGAATGCCGAAGTCCCGCTGCGGCACGCGCTTGACCCCAAGCAGTCGCTCTTCGCGCGCGGCGCTCAGCAGCGGCAGGCGGGCGCCGGTGTGAATATTTAGCAGTTGGTTGACCAGCGCGGTGATAAACGCCGTTTTGCCGCTGCGGCTCAGGCCGGTCACCGCCAGGCGTAAATGCCGGTCAACCCCGCGGTTGACCAGCGCATTCAGTTCAGTTTTCAGTCGCTTCATCGCCAGTCCGTTATGCCCTGAAGGTGTGTCTCGTCATCATAAGCTATCCGCCGGGAATAAGCAGGACAACGTTAATCCTTTTGCGCCTTCCCCACGGCGGCGTTATTTCATCCCGCGCGTGACGCGGTTGGCCAGCCGGCTGAGCAGCGGCTCCAGCGCCACCGCCAGCAGCATTTTCAGCGGCCGCCGCGCGACCGATTTGACCGCCCAGCCGGCAACGCCCGCCGGGCCATAACGCAGCGCGGTCAGCAGCGCCAGCTTACCGACGATTTTCAGACCGGGCTTCACCTGCTGCCCGGCGCGTTGCCATTTGCTATTCATGCGTTGCCTCACTCGTTAACAACAGGGTTTACAGCTGACGAAAGCGGCTGCGCAGCGTAAAGGTGTCGGAGGTGACGTACCGTTCCATCTCACGCAGACGCTGTTCGCCGGAGGCCAGTTCGGCATCCACGGCGGCCAACAGATCGCCATTGCTCGGCGCTTTATGGCCGTACAGCTCACTGTCCGGCATCGGGTCCAGGGCGAAGGTCAGAATGATGTAGGCCACCAGGACGAAGAAAAAGAGGCCAAAAATCATCGCCAGCACGGTAATCAGGCGCACCAGCTTCACCGGGACGTCAAGATGCTGAGCAATGCCCGCGCAGACGCCCTTCACCATCCCGCGCTGCGGAATACGCCACAGTTTTTTATTCAGATCCAGTCCAGCCATTATTTGTCTCTCCAGTTCGGATGTTCGGCATCCAGGATCGCTTCCAGCGCCTGAATGCGCTCGCGCATCCGCTTCGCGTCATCGGTCAACTGCAGCAGCCGTTGCTGCTCATTTTGCGTCAGACTGCCGTTGGCGCCGCGATTGTTGTAGTGCAGCCATAGCCAGACCGGCAGAACAAACAGCACAAACAGCGTCAGCGGAATGGCGAGAAAAAGCATGCTCATGTGTACTCCTTACAGGGGGTGAGCCGCGGCGCAACGCCGCGCCGTGCAATCGTACTTACTGGTTGGACTGATTCATTTTGGCTTTCAACGCCGCCAGCTGCTCGCTGATTTCATCGTCCGCTTTCAGTTCGGCAAACTGCTGATCCAGCGTCTGCTGCTTGCCAAAGCGGTGGCTCTCCGCTTCCGCTTCCATCTGATCGATGCGACGCTCAAAGGATTCAAAGCGCGCCATCGCCTCATCCAGTTTACCGCTGTCCAGCTGGCGACGCACATCGCGCGACGAACTCGCCGCCTGATGACGCAGCGCCAGCGCCTGCTGACGAGCGCGGGTTTCGCTGAGTTTGTTCTCCAGCTCGCCAATCTCTTTCTTCATCCGCGCCAGCGTTTCATCCACCAGCTGCACTTCGTGGTCCAGCTGAGCAATAAGGTCGGTCAGCTTCTGTTTTTCGATCAGCGCCGCCCGGGCCAGATCCTCTTTCTCTTTGCGCAGGGCCAGCTCGGCCTTTTCCTGCCATTCCGCCTGCTGGGCGACCGCCTGCTCAATACGACGGGTCAGCTGTTTCTTTTCGGCCAACGCGCGGGCCGACGTGGAACGTACCTCAACCAGCGTGTCTTCCATCTCCTGGATCATCAGACGCACCAGCTTTTGCGGGTCCTCCGCTTTCTCCAGCAGGGAGTTGATGTTGGCGTTCACGATGTCGGCAAAACGAGAAAAAATACCCATAATTTCAATCCTCATAGTTCTGGTTGCAGGCATTCACCTGTGGGTTAGCTAATACAAATGGCGTGCCAACTTTTTATCTTATTGATTTTAAACAGAGTGGTTGCGAATTGCGCAGGGCATTGCTACATTCACCTGGTTAATCCCACTATTTAATGGCGAAATTCATCATGGCGCAGTACAAGGATAATCTGCTGGGCGAGGCCAACAGCTTTCTCGAGGTGCTGGAACAGGTTTCCCGACTGGCTCCGCTGGATAAGCCGGTGCTGGTCATCGGCGAGCGCGGTACCGGGAAAGAGCTTATCGCCAACCGTCTGCACTACCTCTCCGCCCGCTGGCAGGGGCCGTTTATCTCGCTGAACTGCGCGGCGCTGAACGACAATCTGCTCGATTCGGAACTATTCGGCCACGAAGCCGGGGCCTTCACCGGCGCCAGCAAGCGCCATCCCGGGCGCTTCGAGCGCGCCGACGGCGGGACGCTGTTTCTCGATGAGCTGGCGACAGCCCCGATGCTGGTGCAGGAGAAGCTGTTAAGAGTGATTGAATATGGCGAGCTGGAGCGCGTGGGCGGCAGCCAGCCGCTGCAGGTTAACGTCCGGCTGGTGTGCGCCACCAACGCTGACCTGCCGCGCATGGTGGAGGAAGGCCACTTTCGCGCCGACCTGCTCGACCGTCTGGCCTTTGACGTGGTGCAGCTCCCGCCGCTGCGCGAACGGCAGAGCGATATCATGCTGCTCGCCAACCAGTTTGCCATTCAGATGTGCCGTGAGCTCGGCCTGCCGCTGTTTCCCGGATTCAGCGAACGTGCCACCGCCACGCTGCTCGGCTACCGCTGGCCGGGGAATATTCGTGAACTGAAGAACGTCGTCGAGCGCTCGGTCTATCGCCACGGAGACAGCGAGCACGAGCTGGACGCCATTATCCTCAACCCTTTCCGTCAGACCGCCGCCTCCGAGCCGGAGACCGTGTCCGGGGACGAGCTGCCCGCCCTGCCGCTGGATCTGCGCGATTTTCAGCTACAGCAGGAAAAACGCCTGCTGCAGCGGAGTCTGCAGCAGGCGAAGTATCATCAGAAGCAGGCGGCGGAGCTGCTGGGGTTAACCTATCACCAGCTCCGCGCGCTGCTGAAAAAGCATCAGCTGTGAGAAGTGCGCGGCAGCAGCAGCGCGCTCACCGCCATCGCCCCCAGGCATAAGGCGGCGTTGAACCACAGGGCATACTGGGCGGCATGGGCCATGCCCAGCGGCAAAAACAGCGCGAAAAGTGACGCCGTCACGGCAATGCCCATCGCCCCGCCCAGCGAGCTGCCCATCTTGTAGATCCCCGAGGCGACGCCAATTTTGTTCTCCGGCGCGTTGGCCACCGCCGTATCCGTTGACGGCGTGGCGTAGCAGCCCAGCCCGAGGCCGAACAGCACGTTGCTGGCGAATACCACGCCGATATACAGCGCCTTATCAAGGAAGGTGCAGGATATCAGGCCGATGGCGATGGCGGTCAGCACCGGGCCGGCCATCATCGGCAGCCGGGCGCCATAGCGCTGCAGCAGCTTCTCGCCGACCCGAATCATCGCCAGGACGGTAACCAGATAGCCGAGGGTCATCATTCCGCTCTCCAGCGGCGTCAAGTGGTGCCCTTGCTGTAGCCAAATGCTGGCGATCATCATGGTGCCAATCGCCCCGTTGAGCAGAAAGTTCGACAGCACCGCCGCACCGTAGGCCCGGTTGCGAAACAGCGCAAAATCGATCAGCGCCGCCTCGCCTTTGCGCAGCCCGCTGCGAATAAACACCGCGCCAGCGATCAGCGCCCCCGCCAGCATGCTCAACGACAGCGGACTGGCCCAACCCCAGCCGTGGCCTTTGCTGATAAACAGGTTCACCAGCACCAGCCCGACGATCAGGCTCAGCAGGCCACCAACGTCCAGCTTATGCTGGCTGGCGCTGGCGCTGCGGCTCTCCGGCGTGCCGCGCAGCAAAAACAGCGCCAGCAGAGCGACGGCAATGGAGAAGACGAAGATCCAGCGCCAGCCCAGGCCGGTGGCGATAGCTCCGCCAACGAAAGAGCACAGGCCGCTGCCGCCCCACGAGCCGATGACCCAGAAGCTGACCGCCCGCTGACGCGCGCGTCCCTGGTACCAGGTCTTAATCAGCGCCAGCGTCGCCGGCATAATGCACGCCGCCGACAGTCCCTGCAGCACCCGGCCGGCGAGGAACAGCCCCGGCCCCTGGGCCAGTACCAGCATGGCGCTGCCGATGATGCTCAGCCCCAGTCCGAGGGTGGTCATCCGCATGCGGCCAAACTTGTCCGCCAGACCGCCGCTGGCCACCACGAAACAGCCGCTGAACAGCGCGCTGAGGCTGACGGCCAGGGTTAGGGTCTCAAGGGAAATATCAAGACTGCTTTTCATCGCCGGCACGACGTTAATCACCGACTGGGCAAACAGCCAGAAGGTTAAAACGCTCAGCACAATCCCTACCAGCAGACGATCGCTGCCGACAAAGGAGGTGTCGCTTACGGTGACAGTGCTCATTGCATGGCCCTCCCGTTTCCGGTGATTAACGCAGATAGTGTTCCGTCAGGCCGCACCACAGCGCCGCCCCGCTTAGCAACAGCGCGTCGTTGAAGTCATAGCCCGGGTTATGCACCATGCAGCGATCCGGCTCGTCCCCAGCGCCGATAGTGAAATAACTGCCGTGGGGGTGCTGCTCCAGCATGAAAGCGAAATCTTCACTGCCCATAAACGGCTTCACCTCGCCCACCTGCTCTGCGCCAAACAGCGCTGTCGCCACCTCCCGCACCATAGCGTTTGCCGCCGGATCGTTACGCAATACCGGGCTGCCGTTGACGTGGGTCAGCGTGGCCGTGGCGTTGAAGCTCTCCGCCTGGGCCACGGCAATGTCATGGATCCGCTGCAGCACGGTCTCACGTACCTGCTCATTGAGGGTGCGCACCGTGAGCTTCATCAGCACGTGATCGTTAATGATATTGGGCGCATGTCCGGCCTGGATGCTGCCGACGGTTACCACCGCCGGCTCAAACGGGGTGATATTGCGCGAGACGATGGACTGCAGCGCGAGGGTAATATGGCAGGCCACCAGCGTGGCATCCACCGTATACTCCGGCACCGCGCCGTGGCCGCCAACGCCCTTCACTTCAATATGCAGCGTATCGGAGGAGGCCATCATCGCCCCGTCGCGCAGGCCGATTTTACCCAGCGGCTGACCCGGCATATTGTGCAGGCCGAAGATGGCGTCGCAGGGAAACTGGTCAAACAGACCGTCCTCGACCATTACCCGCCCACCGTACAGTAACTCTTCCGCGGGCTGGAAAATCAGCTGCAGCGTCCCGTTAAACTGGCGTGTGCGCGCCAGATATTCAGCCGCGTAGAGCAGCGTGGTGGTGTGCCCGTCATGGCCGCAGCCGTGAAAGCGCCCTTCGACCTGGCTTGCCCACGGCTTCCCGCTCCGCTCCTGCATCGGCAGCGCATCCATATCGGCCCGCAGGCCGAGGCGTTTTTTTCCGTGGCCGACGCGCAGCGTGCCCACCACTCCGGTGCCCGCCAGGCCGCGGTGAACCTCGTATCCCCACTCGCCAAGCAGTCGGGCGACCTCGCTGCTGGTCTGATGCTCTTCAAAGCCGATCTCCGGCTGCTGGTGGAACCGGCGACGTAAGGCAATAAATTGCGCCTCGTTGACCTGCAAGGCTTCAAGCAACGGATGTGTCATTTTTTTTATTCCTGTGTTGTGTTTGCACGACACTTTCGAGTTTATGCGGGTGAAACAGCTTTCAGGCGCGGTTTTTTGTTTTATATTGACGAGAAATCAATGAGTGTTTTTCATACATATCGGTTATGACAAAAAACAACCGGTTGCTTTTTGTCGACAGAGGAGAGCCATGTGGAGCAGCATTCAGGCGACTTTAGCGTCACCGTGCGCGATGTGCGTCAGCTGAGCCAGCCGGAAAGCGATCTGCTGACGCTGCTGTGGGTGCTGGAAGGGAGCGTAAATCTAACGGAGGCGGAAGGTGCGCCGCAGCAGCTTGCCGTCGACGAGCTGGCGATCGTTAACCGCAACCGTCGCTGGAGCCTGCGCAGCGCCGGGGGCAACGCGGTGATGATCCTGACCCTCGCCGCCAGCTGGCTGGCCCGCCTCGACACCACTTTTTTTGCCGTCGACTACCAGATATCGCCGCGCACCCGGGATGCCGATGACGGCCTGCGCCGCCTGATGCGCCAGCTGCTGGTGAGCGGTCTGGTCAATCATCCCGGCCATTACCGGCTGGAGGCCAACCGCTGGTTGAGCGAGATAGCGCTGCTGCTGGCCACGCGCTTCAGCCAGCCCATCGTCTCCACGCCGCGGCGCGATTCAGAAAAATGGAGCCGGAGGATAGCCAGCGTGGTGGCGCGGATCGACGCCAACTATCAGCGCCGTCTCTCTTTACAGGAGGTGGCGGCCGCAGAGTTTGTCTCCGAGGCCTGGCTGTCACGCCTGTTTCACAAGGAGGTTGGGGTCAGTTTTGTTCAGTACCTCACCGCGCTGCGCCTGCGCCACGCCGCCGACCAGCTGTTAACCACCCGCAAACCCGTTCAGCAAATTGCCCGCGAACAGGGGTTCGCCAGCACGCGAATGATGAGCGATCTGTTTAAGCGCCACCATGGCGTGACGCCGCGCCAGTATCGCGAGCAGTCCCCCCGGGAGCCTGGCCGACCGCGCCCGCCGCAGGGAGATCGCTGGCAGCCGGTGGCCGTGGACCGGCTCTACGCCCGCCTTAATGAGCCGGAACCACCCGACAGGGAGAGCCAGCCGCTGCTGATCAATCCGCCGCAAACCCGGGAGATCAACCTGCACCAGCGACCGGCGCGCGCCGCAGTGCTGCGCCATACCCGGATGGTGGTGACCGTGCGCGAGCTGGACGATCTGCTGCGGGAGGACGTGCGCCGCGAGCTGGAGCAGTTGCACCGCGTCCTGCCTGTGTATGCCATCGATATCAACGACGCCTTTCTCAGCAGCCGCCTGTTCGGCACCGGCTGGGACGATCCGCAGATGGCTGGCTACGCCTGCTGGTACAACCTGCAGCAGATCTTCAGCTGGCTGGCGGTGATGGGCTGGCAGGTGATCCTGCATACCGGGGTCACCACTCGCAGCGACCTGCTGCAGCGCTTCCTGCAACTCGCTGCCAACCATTTTCCGCCGGCGACGCTCAGCAGTTGGCGCTTTGTCTGGCACTGGTCGCCGCAGGCGAGCGAAGCGGCTCGCCAGGCCGCCTGGCGGCAGCAGCGCGAGGTTCTTCACCGTCTTCTGCCCCAGCCGCAGCTGGGGATCTGGCACCGCTTTGCCGCCAGCGCACCCGGGGACGATCCCCTGTTCCACTCGCCGCTGCTGGCGGAAGCCGATTTTCTCGCCTGCCAGGCGGATGCCAACGAACAGCTCGATCTGGCCCAGGCGGACAGCAGCAGTCTGGCCTCCAGCGAGCACTATCCGGCGCATAAGCTGCGGCAGATCCACAGCGCCCTGCGTCAACGGCAGCTCAACCTGCCGCTATGGCTGCTCTCGTGGAATACGCTGACCGGCGATACGCGGGACACTAACGGGCGCTTTTTTCGCGGCGCGCTGTTGATGGATAATCTGCTGGGGGTCGCTGACCAGGTCTGGCTGGCGGGCTTCTGGTTAAATTCCGGCCTTCAGGGCGAAGCCCGCGCCAACGGCAAGCTGGATACCTCAAGCCTGGCGCTGCACTATCTGCACGGGCTGCCGCGCCCGGTTTACTGGGTGCTGTGGCTCTGGCGACGGCTGCGCGGCGAGATCCTGTTCCACGACAAAAACCTGCTGCTGCTCCATCATCAGGGGCACTACCAGCTACTGCTGCGCAATACGGTGGTCTACAACCCATGGCTCTCCAGCGAAGCGGCTTTTATTCAACGCTTCAGCCAGCCGTACAGTGTGCGGCTGCAGGGGCTCAAGGGCCGCTGGCGCGTCAAACAGCACCTGTTCGATCAGCACCACGGCGCGCTGTTCCCGCTGGTGGACGCCTTTCGCAGCCGCAGCGGCCCCGACGCCGAAGATTATCAGTGGCTGATGCATCAGGCTCGTCCGGCGCTCAGCGTGGAGGAGGCCCGGCTCGATGGCCACTGGCTGCGGGTCGACTCGCTGGAGAGCAACGCCCTGGCGCTGTACGAATTTACCCCTCAGCTCTCCCCCGGCGAGGATCCTGACGCCTGAAGCAAACCGTGAATTTTGCGCTGGCTCTCCGTCGTCGCCGGGTTGAAAACCAGCAGCGACAGATCGGGGCGGCCTTCCACGGCAAAAGAGGTGAACTCCAGATCGAGCGGGCCCATCTGCGGGTGGTTAATGCGCTTATAGCCTTCGCCGTGGCCGGCGACGTCATGGCTTTGCCAGAAACGGGCGAACTCGACGCTTTGCTGGCTGAGCTCCGCGATCAGCTGGTCAGTTTCTTTTGTGGCGCCCATCCGCGTGACGTCGGCGCGGAAGGCGTTAACGATAAGCTGCCCAACCGTCTGCCAGTCCTCCAGGGTGCAGCGGGCCTCAGGCCGGGTAAACAGGCGGCGCAGCACGTTGCGCTCCGCCAGCGGCAGCTGGCCGTAGTCGGTCAGCACCCTGGCCGCCGCCGTGTTCCAGGCGATCACGTCCCAGCTGGCGGTACGGATAATCGCCGGAATGGTGAAGGCGTCAAGCACCCGCTGCAGCCGCGGCGTCATATCATCCGTGACCGTCAAACGGGTCTGCGGCGGATGGCCGAAGGCGAGAATAAACAGATGTTCGCGCTCCGGGGTGGTCAGCCGCAGACCGCGGGCGATCCGCTCCAGCACCTCGCGGGAAGGCGCCCCGCCGCGGCCCTGTTCAAGCCAGGTATACCAGGTCGGGCTGATGCTGGCCAGCTGGGCGACCTCTTCACGACGCAGGCCCGGCGTGCGCCGGCGTCCCGCCGGGAAGCCAAACGTCGCCGGGTCGAGACGCTGACGCTTGGCGCGGAGAAAATCACCTAAAGCATGATTGTCAGAAGTGTTCATCATCTGCCTGTGAGTCTGCCTGTTAGAATTTATACCCCGATAATGTCTCTACTTTTATAGTATGACATCGTGGGTAGGATACGCCTGAAAACCCGTTCAGGAGGTTCATGATGCGTATATTTCTTACCGGCGCGAGCGGATTTATCGGCTCGCGTATTCTTCCGGCGCTACAGGCGTCGGGTCATCAGGTTATCGGCCTCGCGCGCAGCGACGCTACGGCGCAGGCCCTGGAAGCGGCAGGCGTCGAGGTGCATCGCGGCACGCTGGATGCCCCCGATTCGCTGCTGGCGGGCGTCGAGCGCGCCGACGCGGTGATCCATACCGCTTTCGACCACGACTTCAGCCGCTTTGCCGCCAACTGCGAGAAAGACCGCCAGGCGATCCTGACCATGGGCCAGGCGCTGCGCGGCAGCGAGCGGCCGCTGGTCATCACCTCCGGCACGCTGATGGGCGACGACGGGAGCGGCGCCCCGGCCCGCGAGTCGTGCTTTAACGCAGCGCACCCCAGCCCGCGCACCGCTTCAGAGCTCGCCGGCCAGCAGCTGCTGGAGGCGGGAGTGGACGTCCGGGTGGTTCGCCTGCCGCAGGTGCATGACACCGTGCGCCAGGGGCTGCTGACCTGCTATATCGAGAGCGCGGTCGCCAGCGGCGCGGTGGCCTTGCGCGGCGAGGGGAACAACCGCTGGTCCGCCGCCCATGTCGATGACGTCGCGCGCCTGTACGTCAGCGCCCTGCTGCAGGGCGCTGCGGGCGAACGCTACCATGCGGTGGCTGAAGAGGGGATCGCGTTACGAGAGATCGCCGCAGTCATCGCCCGGGGTTTAAATCTGCCGCTGACCCAGTTGGATGAGACGCAGGCCGACGCCTGGTTCGGCTGGTTTGCCCCCTTTACCGCCCTTGAGCTGCGCGCCAGCTCGGCATGGACCCGCGAGCGATTGCAGTGGCAGCCGGTCGGCCCCGGGCTGCTGGAGGATTTACGGAATATGGATTACCAAAAAGTGACGTTGTCACAATAAGCGAAGACGTTCCATCCCTTTATTACACCCGACGGGTAGGGTTAGCCGCCCGTCGGACCATCTGCTTTCTCCCCGCTATACTGAATTTATCCTCGGCGTTAGCGTCGCTTCCACCGTCCGGTCAACCGCGGCCAAACAGAGCTGACTGGCGATATCGGCGATAAAAAGTTACCATGTTTCATTATACAGACTCGGTTCCGCGACTATTTTAATCAATTGACTGAATACTATACGCCCCCGGTAACCGCATTATCCCTCAGGCTTGTTGAAGGCGGTGGTGAATGTCTATGAATCTTAATAAGATAGAGTTCAACTCTATAATCAAACAGAAAATATGCGCCTGAAATTGTCATCTCTCCTGGCAGCGGTTTCCCTGCTGTGTGGGCAGGCTTTTGCCGCCCCTGCGCTTCCCGACCGCGCCGATATTCGCGACAGCGGTTTCGTCTATTGCGTCAGCGGCCAGGTGAATACCTTTAATCCGCAGAAAGTGAGCAGCGGACTGATCGTCGATACGCTGGCTGCGCAGATCTACGATCGCCTGCTTGACGTCGACCCTTATACCTATCGGCTGGTCCCCGAGCTGGCGGAGAGCTGGGAAGTCCTTGATAACGGCGCCACCTACCGTTTTCACCTGCGCCGCCACGTCCCGTTTCAACGCACGGCATGGTTCTCCCCGACGCGGGATTTCAACGCCGATGACGTGATCTTTACCTTTGGCCGCATCTTTAACCGCGATCATCCTTGGCACAACGTCAACGGCAGCAGCTTCCCCTACTTCGACAGCCTGCAGTTTGCTGACAGCGTGGAAAGCGTCCGCAAGCTCGATAATCAGACCGTGGAATTTCGCCTCAAGCGGCCGGACGCCTCATTCCTCTGGCATCTTGCCACCCACTATGCGTCGATTACCTCCGCCGAATATGCCGCCCGCTTAACGCAGGACGATCGTCAGGAACAGCTCGATCGCCAGCCGGTGGGCACCGGCCCGTTCCAGTTGTCCGAGTACCGCTCCGGACAGTATGTTCGCCTTCAGCGCCACCCCGGCTACTGGCGCGGCAAACCGTTGATGCCGCAGGTGGTGGTCGACCTCGGCTCCGGCGGTACCGGCCGCCTGTCAAAACTGCTGACCGGCGAATGCGACGTGCTGGCCTGGCCGGCCGCCAGCCAGTTGACGATCCTGCGTGACGACCCGCGCCTGCGCCTGACGCTGCGTCCGGGGATGAACATTGCCTGGCTGGCCTTCAACACCGCCAAGCCGCCGCTGGACAACCCGGAGGTACGCCACGCGCTGGCGCTGGCCATCAACAACCAGCGCCTGATGCAATCCATCTACTACGGCACCGCGGAGACGGCGGCGTCGATGCTGCCGCGCGCCTCCTGGGCCTACGATAACGACGCTAAGATTACCGAATATAATCCCCAGGAGGCCCGTGCTCGTCTGAAGGCGCTGGGGCTGGAAAATCTCACCCTCAAGCTGTGGGTTCCCACCAGCTCGCAGGCGTGGAACCCCAGCCCGTTGAAAACAGCCGAGCTTATCCAGGCAGATATGGCGCAGATTGGCGTCAAAGTAATCATCATGCCGGTGGAGGGGCGCTTCCAGGAGGCGCGGCTGATGGACATGAACCATGACCTGACGCTCTCCGGCTGGGCGACGGACAGTAACGATCCGGACAGCTTCTTCCGGCCGCTGCTGAGCTGCGCGGCGATCGCCTCGCAAACCAACTTTGCCCACTGGTGTAACCGGGAATTTGATGACGTGCTGCAAAAAGCGCTGCTCTCGCAACAGCTCTCCTCGCGGATGGACGCTTACAAAGAGGCCCAGCGCATCCTCGCCCGTGAACTGCCGGTCCTGCCGCTGGCCTCGTCGCTGCGGTTGCAGGCCTATCGCTATGATATGAAAGGTCTGGTGCTTAGCCCCTTCGGTAACGCTTCCTTCGCTGGCGTATCGCGGGAGAAAAACGAAGAGGTGAAAAAACCATGATTATTTTTACCCTGCGCCGTCTGCTGCTGCTGTTGGTCACCCTCTTTTTTCTGACCTTTGTCGGCTTCAGCCTGAGCTACTTCACCCCACATGCCCCGCTGCAGGGCGCGACCCTGTGGAATGCGTGGCTGTTCTGGTTTGAAGGGGTACTACACTGGGATTTTGGCGTCTCCAGCATCAACGGCCAGCTGATTTCCGAGCAGTTGCGCGAAGTGTTCCCGGCGACCATGGAGCTGTGCATCCTCGCCTTCGGCTTTGCCCTGCTGATTGGCATTCCGGTGGGGATGATTGCCGGTGTGATGCGCAACAAATGGCCCGATACCCTGATCAGCGCCGTTGCGCTGGTCGGTTTTTCGATCCCGGTCTTCTGGCTCGCGCTGCTCCTGACCCTCTTCTTCTCCCTGACCCTCGGCTGGCTTCCGGTCTCCGGCCGCTTCGACCTGCTGTATGAGGTGAAAAACGTCACCGGTTTCGCGCTGATCGACGCCTGGCTTTCGGACTCGCCGTGGCGCCATGAGATGATCGTCAGCGCCGCCCGGCATATGGTACTGCCGGTGCTGACCCTGGCGGTAGCCCCTACTACCGAAGTGATCCGCCTGATGCGCATTAGCACCAGCGAGGTCTATGACACCAACTACGTCAAGGCGGCCGCCACCCGCGGCGTGTCGCGACGCAAAATTCTACTGCGCCACGTGCTGCACAACGCCCTGCCGCCGGTGATCCCGCGCCTCGGCCTGCAGTTTTCCACCATGCTCACCCTGGCGATGATCACCGAGATGGTGTTCAGCTGGCCCGGACTGGGCCGCTGGCTGATCAACGCCATTCGTCAGCAGGACTACGCGGCGATCTCCGCCGGAGTAATGGTGATTGGCGCGCTGGTGATTATTGTCAACGTGATTTCCGATATTCTCGGTGCCATGGCTAACCCACTGAAACATAAGGAATGGTATGCCCTACGATAGCAGCTACAAACTAAATAATTTTTTTAATTAAAAACAATGTGTTAAATTTTTAAATTATGCGATTTCCCTGACTTTAATACACAATTTTGTACACATTGTTTTTGACGTCATCTCCGACAGTCATCAGTTAGATGGCTGTCGGAGTTCCCTTCCTACGTTTCCTCCACACCTTCTATACTTCCAGTCTGACCACTGGTGGTTGATATGTGCTGACGCTTTTCTCAGTCAATGACCCGTGAAGATTATCTGTCCTACCTTGCAGATGATGCCGATCGTGACATTGCATATGACCCGGCGCCGATTAGTCGATATAACGTCGCACCCGGTACCAAAGTTTTGCTTCTGAGCGAACGCGGCGAACAACTGCATATCGATCCTGTCTTCTGGGGTTATGCGCCCGGGTGGTGGGATAAGGCTCCACTGATTAACGCGCGTGTTGAAACCGTGGTCACCGGCAGGATGTTTAAGCCGCTATGGCAACATGGCCGGGCGATCTGCTTTGCTGATGGGGGCTTCGAATGGAAGAAAGAAGGTGACAAGAAGCAACCCACTCTACTTTATCCATCGCGCCGATGGCCAGCCGATATTCATGGCGGCAATCGGAAGCACACCATTTGAACGTGGAGACGAAACAGAAGGCTTTCTGATCGTCACCGCAGCAACAGAAAAAGGTCTAATAGATATCCACGACCACCAGCCTCTGGTACTGTCGCCAGAAGCAGCAAGACAATGGATGAGGCAGGACATTGGAGGGAAAGAGTCAGAGGAGTTAGCTGCGGATGGCACCGTGCCCGCAGACAAATTTATCTGGCATGCAGTGACGCGCGCCGTAAAAAAATGTGAAAAATCAGGGGAATAATTGATTGAGGCAATCAAATGCACATAGCCAGACGTGCGCCTAATGCCAAAAGCGGAAATAAATAATAATTTTTCGATAATAACTTACTGGGTCAGAAAATGGAATATCCGGTGAAAAAGCCCTTGCTGCATTGTCTGGATGTATCAATATGATGCCGGGTTCCTCCCGGTAAATATTTTGGTATCCCCCCATGACTCGCGGCTTCAGTCGTGCATGATGAACATTCCAGCAGCAAAGTCATCAGGTTAGAAAGATATCTGCATTTTGTCAGTGCACAAAGAGTGACTTCCTTATATGAGAACGATTATTAAAAATGAACATGTAAAAAAAGGCCTGCTATTAGCAAGCCACAAAGATTTTAACTCATTTTTTGTTCGCTTCTGATAAATAGGGTAAATACGCAATTAAATTTGAAGCAGAGAACATAACAAAAATGCTATAAATATTTCCGGAACGCATCGAGAATTTCCTGTGACATTAACTGTCTGTCAGAGGCTACGTAAATAACATCATGATCACCGGTTAATGAAGGAAAGCCTGCAGACATAATCTGTAGATGTGTTTCTTCACCGCTTGGGTATTCCTGTCTGATTGAGGATGTCCCCTCCGGAACGGTCATGACTTTACAGGATTCGGTATTAAAGAAAACGAGTACTTTTATCATATGCCACCATAATTCTGTTAGTCTTTCCCGTCACTCTCTTCTATCAGTGATGTTAAATGACGATGCAATTAAAATACAATCAGGGACGTGATGATTTCGAAGGCAGCCTCGCCTCTTACATATTTTATTATTTAACAATCAGTTAGCTTCTGCTTTCATGCTTTCATGCTTTCATGCTTTCATGCTTTCATGCTTTCATGCTTTCATGCAGCAGTCCTGCACTTCATCACATCGGTCAGCACACTCATAATTGCGAAAAACATGTTGACCTGATATTAAAAATAACCGACTTTCTCTGATTTAATTTATGGACCTGTCTACTCAGGAATAATCCTTCATCGTTGTCGCAGGCCCACAAATCTTCATTTATCGCAAAGTATTACGTTTGTAGCAGCAGGCCCTTTTTCACCACTCTGCATGGCGAACTCAACTTTCTGCCCTTCAAATAAGGTATTGAAATTCTCACCATGGAGCGCGGAGAAATGGACGAAGACATCCTTGCTACCGTCAAGAGGTGAAATGAAACCAAAACCTTTATCTTCGTTAAACCATTTTACCAAACCTTGAATTCTTGTAGACATACTGACTCCCGTTATACATGATAGTATTAATAGTAAACGTATAGTATTAAAGGTATGTCTCAAAAAGAGGGGATATCAGCGATAGCGCCTGGTAATGAGGACTGACCAGAAAATGTTTAACGTTCGTTTGTACATTGAACTAACAGGATTCATTAAGGCACAGGGAATCGATATAAGCAAATTATTTTTTTAGCCATCCAGAAGTCCTGCAGGAAAATTAAATGTGGCAATATACTATTTTGAATGTATAGTCTTTACGTGTTTTCAATAAGGAATTGACTTGTCCCATAAAATGACAGGCATTGTCAAAAGCTTTGACATTCTCAGTGGTAAAGGCCTCATAATCCCTTCAGATGGGCGAAAAGATGTTCTGCTTCACATTTCAGCCGTTAACTCCCGCGAATCAGAATTACTCATCCCAGGAAGCCGCATAGAATTCTGTCGGATCAATGGTCCCAGAGGGCCTGTGGCTGCGAACATTTACCTCTCCTGAATTTCAGGGTCTCAAAATAAACAGATTAAAACTTAACCATATGTGATACGGTGAAGTTCATTCATTGAAAGGTTAATGGTTATGTCTATTATCAATTACGCAATGAAATTCTTCAGCGGTGCATCTACTGCCACTGTTGGCTGCACTGTTTGTGGTTTCAAATCAGTTCAACCGATGGCAAAAATCCGGCGCAATCAGGCCATGCTTTGCCCTCGGTGTAAAGCCCTGTTTATCTCACGGCGCTAGTATCAACTGATCCACCGTGGACAGAACCATCTTCTATACTTAAGTTAAATCCCAGCAGCTGTTAAATCCCTGATGCCTTACGCCCATCCTGAGAGAACGTTTCTGAACTGATTTCGCAACTGCTCCTGCGCGCTAATGTCGCATCAGAGCAATGCTATGAAAATGAACCCCAGAGCGTGGTTTAACCGCTCCCGTATTCCGGTGAATGCTGCCGAAAACGTAACGTTTTCGGCGAACGATCCTGCAAGCGAAAGCACTCCGCGGTCAGAACTCTTTTCGACTGCCCAGATGGAACGCTATGGTCAGAAGCTGGCGCGGACCCATAAAGTATCACCGGATAAACATCCCTATTATCTTCTGAAACGGCTTGGCGACAATGAGGCCGTTATCACCCAAAACTGCTATGAGCTTAATGCAGGTAAAAAGACCAGTATCATGCCCGCCGGGGAGTGGTTGCTGGACAATTATTATCTGATTGAGGAACAAATCCGCACCGTCCGCCAGCACTTGCCGAAAAGTTTTGGTAAAGGTCTCCCGTCGCTGATGTCGCCGCTGAATTGCCCAAGAATTTATCATATCGCATCAGAGGCCATTGCTCACGGTGATGGCCGCTGGGATGCCACCAGTCTGACCAGCTATCTCGCTGCCTATCAACAGGTGACGCCGCTGACACTAGGTGAAATCTGGGCATTACCGGGAATGCTTCGCCTGGCGCTGATTGAAAATCTTCGTCGTATCAGTATGGAAGTGATAAAAGCGCAACAGGACAGAAACCTGGCAGATACGTGGATAACCAGGATTTTCGAATGTGCAGAGAGTGCGCCTGGTGATTTAATTATGGTGGTTGCCGATTTGGCGCGCTCCCGTCCTCCGTTATCCAGCGCGTTTGTCGCAGAACTGGTGCGGCGTCTGCAGGGGCACGGCAACGCGCTGTCGTTACCTCTTACCTGGGTTGATCAGTGCCTTCGGGAACAGGGAGTCACCACTGACATTCTCATAAATAACTTCAATCAACAGCTTGCCGCCAGCCAGCTGTCTATCAGTAACAGCATCGCAGGCCTGCGATTACTGGGTGAAACGGACTGGGCTGATTTCGCCGAAACGATAAGCGTCGTCGAACAGGCATTAAGCAATGATCCTGCCGGTATCTATCCCCGGATGCACTTCAATACCCGGGATCATTACCGGCACGTAGTTGAGGTCCTGGCCAGAGACAGTGGGCTCAGCGAGCCTGAGGTTGCTGACAGGGTGCTGGCGCTTTCAGAGGAAAAAGCCCCCAATACACCGGAACATCATATTGGTTATTATCTCGCCGGCGAAGGTCGACAGACACTGGATATACATCTTCTGGCAGACACCTCAAGACTCATACGCTTGCGGCACAGTTTCAACAGAATAACCCTGCTGTCATGGCTTGGCAGCCTGGCGTTGTTGACAACCGCAGCGACCGCGGCAATATTGCACGAAACTGCCATGCAGGGCGCAGGTTGGTTGTTAATCGCGGTGATATTACCTCTGGTTATCGCTTTAACTCAGTTAATGAGTGATTTACTCAGTGACGCAACCACCCGTTTTCGCGTTCCTCGCCCCTTGCCGGGGATGGATTTTTCAGCCGGTATTCCCGCTGACAGTGCCACTATGTTAGTCATTCCCTGCATGTTGACCAGCCACGAAAATTTCAGCCAGCTCCTCACCAGTCTTGAAGTTTGCTGGTTGGGGAATGAAAACGAAAATCTCAGGTTCGCGCTGCTCACTGATTTTGCAGATTCTGAAAATGAACCCTCGCCGGAAAGTCACGCGCTGCTCAGACAGGCTATCGCTGATACGCAGGCGCTGAATCGGCGCTACCCCTCCGGTCGACCACGTTTTTATCTGTTACATCGTCAGCCTGAATGGAACCCCTCGGAAGGAATGTGGATGGGCTACGAACGCAAGCGGGGAAAACTGGCGTTGCTGAACAGCTGGTTGCGCCATCCGGGAACGCAATTCGTCAGCGTTGCAGACATGCCGGCCCATCTTTTACCGGATCACATTAAATACGTCATTACCCTGGACAGTGATACGGTGTTGCCGCGCGATACGGCTCACAAACTGGTCGCGGCGATGGCCCATCCGTTGAATACGCCAGAGTATGATCCGGTACGCCAGAGGGTGGTCAAAGGATTTGGTATTTTACAACCCGGTCTTGCGGAGGAGATACCACGTAACGGTCAGGGGCGTTACGCCGCCCTGCGCAGCAGCATACCGGGTAATAACCCTTATTCTATGATGTCTTCGGATATCTATCAGGATCTCTTTGGGGAAGGATCGTTTGTGGGCAAAGGGATTTACGATGTTGACATTTTTATGCAGGCCACTGCCAATACCTGCCCGGAAAATCTGGTTCTCAGCCATGATCTTCTCGAAGGGTGCTATGCGCGCTCGGGTCTGCTGAGTGAGGTGTTACTCTACGAACAGTACCCTAATAATTATCTGTCCGACGTTGCACGCCGTTCACGCTGGATCCGGGGTGACTGGCAACTGCTTAACTGGCTGAAACCACACGTCAGAAAAGCCGATGGAACCCGTACCCGGAATCCACTGACCGCGCTTTCTTACTGGAAATTACTCGACAATCTGCGTCGCAGCCTGGTAGCCCCCTCCTTACTGGTATTGCTGTTCTTCACTCTGCTTTGGGTACCCAATCCGGTTTACTGGCTGGGCATACTGTTGCTGATATGGCTGTTGCCAGCCCTCCTCTGCATTAGCCACGACCTTCTGCATAAACCTCTGCGTCGCCGCGTGAAGTCGCATCTGTTACTGGTGGGGGCGGGCGCGCTAAAGCGTCTGTCAGGTATCAGCCTTAATTTTGCGATACTGCCGCACGAAGCCGGATATTCGCTGAAAGCGATCGCCGTGACGCTATGGCGACTGGGGATAAGCAGGCGTCACCTCAGCCAGTGGGTCAGCCACAGCCAGGACAGCAGTCAGGCCAGACCCACTGTTGCACGTTTTTATCAGGCGATGTGGCTGAACGTTGCCGGTGGCGTGGCGCTGACAATACTGACCGGACAATTTGCCCCACAGCTGCTGGGGATTGCGTTACCGATCGGTTTGGTATGGTGTGTGGCACCGCTGCTGATGAGCTGGCTGAGTCGCCAGCCCGTGCGTAAGGTTTTTTCGCCTAATCAGGAACAAAAACAGCTGTTACGCCAGACAAGCCGTGAAATCTGGGCTTTTTTTGAAACATTTGCCACAGCAAAAGAGAACTGGCTTCCGCCTGATAATTATCAGGAAATACCACAACCGACGGTGGCACACCGAACCTCTCCTACCAATATTGGTCTTTCACTTATGGCTAACCTGACGGCATGGGACTTTGGCTACCTGCCTGGCGGAGAGGTGCTCCGGCGCGTGTCGCTCACGCTCGACACGATGGATAAAATGGAGCACTACCGGGGCCATCTCTACAACTGGTATGACACCCGTACGCTGGTCCCCCTAAGTCCACGCTATATCTCCAGCGTCGACAGCGGCAATATGGCCGGGCATTTATTGACCCTGCGTGCAGGCCTGTCCGCCATGCGTCATCAGCCTGTTTTAAGCAGCCAACAGATACTGACAGGACTGAACGATACGCTGGATATTCTGGAAAAACAGTGGGGTAAGAACCCACCTGACAGCCTGAGACTGCTGCGCAAGCATTGCCTGAACGCGGTGTCGCTCTCTCCGCAGGCGCTTTTCAGCGAACTGAAAAGCATGCGCACCCAGTGCAACCATCTGACCAGCGCATGCCATCAGGGATCTCCTCTTCAGATGCGCTGGGCTGGACATCTGGAGCATCAACTGGTTCAGCTTTGCCATGAGTGGTCTCTGTTGCTTGGCTGGTTGCCTGCATCCTGGAATGAACAGACGCTGCCGACGCTGAGCGAGCTTGCCCGTCCGACATTAACCGGTACAGGAACGCCTCCGGCGTCAGTGACGGAGCAGGCCCGAATGCGACTCAATATTATCACCGAACTGGAACAGCGGCTGGATGAGCATGCCCGGATGGATTTCGCCTTTCTGTTCAGTGAAGCAACCAGTCTGCTCAGCGTCGGTTATAACTGTGACACCAATATGCCTGACAAGAGCCACTACGATCTCCTGCCGTCTGAAATTCGCCTGACCAGTTTTCTTGCCATTGCGACTAATCAGCTGCCTCTTAAAAGCTGGTACGCGCTGGGTCGATTGTTTACCACGATTGATAATGAAACTGCCCTGATGTCATGGAGCGGATCCATGTTTGAATATCTGATGCCGAATCTGGTGATGCCCACCTGGCCCGGAAGCCTGCTCGATGAAATGAGTCAGTCGGCGGTTATGCGCCAGATTCACTGGGGGAAAGAACGCGGGGTACCATGGGGTGTTTCAGAGTCTGGCTATCATGCTTTTGATGTTCAGCATAATTATCAGTATCAGGCATTTGGCGTACCGGGGCTCGGTCTGCGCAGGGGACTTGCCGATGACATGGTTGTTGCTCCTTACGCCACGCTGCTGGCGCTGATGGTTTCCCCACAGAGAGCCTGTGAGAACCTGTTCAGGCTGCAAAAAAATGGTGCACGCGGAGAATACGGTTTTTATGAAGCGCTGGACTATACCCCCTCACGTCTTGCAACCGGTCAGCTCTATGCGGTGGTACAGTCCTGGATGGCGCATCACCAGGGTATGGCATTTCAGGCGCTGGCTCATGTGCTGCTTGACGCCCCCATGACTGAACGCTTTATGTCCAGCACGGTATTCCTGTCAGCGAGTCTGCTGTTACAGGAGCGCGTGCCGGATGCGGTCGATCTGTACAGTCCGCGCCGTCATTTTGAATCTCATGAGGGCATGGTCAAACCCGTTCGCTATGAACCCCGTATTTTCTATAGCGTGGATACCCCCGCCCCGGATATTCAACTCCTGTCCAACGGCCATTATCATCTGATGTTGACCGCGGGCGGCGGTGGTTACAGTCGCTGGAATGATATTGCACTAACGCGCTGGCGCAGTGATACCACCCGTGATAACTGGGGAGCATTCTGCTACATCCGCGATACCCAGACGGGAGATGTGTGGAGCAATACCTGGCAACCGACAGGCTACACCAGCGGACAAGACGAGGAAGTGTTGTTCACCGATGCGGTGGCAGAATTCAGACGCAGCTTAGGGGGACTCAGCGTCAAAACTCAGGTGGTGATCTCTCCGGAGGATGATGTTGAATTGCGACGGCTCACACTGATTCATCGTGGTCGCAAGCCTCGCTCTCTGGAGCTGACAACCTATGCTGAAGTGGTACTGGCACCTGATGCCAGCGATCTGGCACACCCGGCATTCAGCAATTTGTTTATTCAGACTGAGCTTGCTCCTGAACGTGACGCTATTCTTTGCCACCGGCGCCCGCGCTCACCGGATGAACCGGGCCCTTGCCTGTTTCACATGATGGTGGTGCACGGCGATAACCGACATAACGTGTCGTTTGAAACGGACAGGGCAAGGTTTATTGGACGTGGCAGAAACCCTGCGAATGCACAGGCAATAGAGACGGGAGGGATGCTAGGCAACACGTCGGGCTCGGTGCTGGATCCGATACTGGCAATTCGCAACGCCATCATTCTGCAGCCGGGGCAGCCGGTTACGATTGATATCATTTATGGCATCAGCGAGACCCGTCAGCAGAGCCTGGCGTTGCTGGAGAAATATCGCGATTACCCTATCGCCGATCGCGTCTTTGAACTGGCCTGGTCTCACAGTCTGGTGGTATTGCGCCAGATGAACGCCAGTGAAGATGATGCCACGTTGTTCAATAATCTCGCCAGCGCTGTGCTTTACCCTGTCCAGGAGCTGCGCGCCGAAGGCCAGGCGATCGGCCGCAACCGGCGTGGCCAGTCCGGAATGTGGGGCTGGGCAATTTCAGGGGATCTGCCGATAGTGCTGCTGAGTATAACCAGCGAGGAAAGTATCACCTCAGTGACCACACTGATTCAGGCACACCGTTACTGGAGACAGAAAGGGCTGGATGTTGATTTGGTTATCCTGAATAACAGCCCCGGCGGCTACCAGCAGGGATTACAAAATCAGATTATGGAGTTAATTTATGCCGGGTCTGAAGCCAGTCTGCTGGATAAAAAGGGCGGGCTTTTTGTCCGGAACGGTGAGCATCTCTCCGCTGAGGATAAGTTGCTTTTGATGAGCGTGGCCTGTCTTTATCTTGATGACCGCGCAGGGGGTATTAATGAGCAGCTTAACCAGCGTATTCATACGCTGAAATCGCCGGCAAGGGCATTCATTCCGCGTGCTGTGCGCGAGCGTAATCAACATACGGACTGGAGCCCTGATACCAGTCAGTTATGCCATTTCAATGGGTACGGTGGATTTTCTCTGGATGGGCGGGAATATCAGATCGTCCTTCGGGAAAATGCGCTTACACCGGCTCCCTGGTCGAACATACTGGCAAATTCTCGTTTTGGCAGTGTGATCTCAGAGGCAGGGCAGGCCTATACCTGGTATGAGAATGCCCATGAATACCGGTTGACGCCGTGGGAGAACGATCCGGTGAGCGATCGCAGCGGCGAAGCATTTTACCTGCGCGATGAAGAGAGCGGGGAGTGCTGGTCGCCGACGGCTTTACCTGTTCGCGGACACGGTGATTACCTGACCCGCCATGGTTTTGGCTACAGCGTTTTTGCCCATCGTGAGAGTGGTATAGACAGCGAGTTGACGGTCCTGGTTGCTGAAGAAGATCCGGTTAAACTGGTGCTCCTGACGCTCAGTAACTCTTCGGGACGGACACGTCAACTTTCCGTCACAGGCTATGTAGAGTGGACGCTCGGAGAAACACGAACGCGCTCAGCCCCTCACATTGTGACACATGTGGCCAGAACGCCCGGCGGCTGCGGGATACTTGCGAATAACTTTTATGGTGATAATGGTGGCGGCCGAACTGCATTTTTTGCCGTCAGCGGTAATGACTGTTCTCTGACAGGGGACCGCCGGGAGTTTATTGGCCGTAATGGTTCCCTTCACGCCCCTTCGGCCATGAAACTGCAAAAGCTTTCTGGTAAGACGGGGGCCGGTCTGGATCCCTGCGGAGCGGTGCAATCGGCGGTTACATTAATTGACGGGGACCAGAGGACGTTTATTTTTATCCTCGGCGCAGAGGAGAATGATGTTTGTGCTCAGGAGATGCTGGCCCGCTACATGAACGAGGATACGGTCCGCCAGGAGCTGAACCGGATTCATAATCACTGGCACAATGTTCTCGATAAAATCGTAGTTAACACCCCCGACACGTCCGTAAATTTACTGGTTAATGGCTGGCTGTTGTATCAGACGGTCGCCTGCCGTCTTATGGCCCGGAGTGGCTACTATCAGTCTGGCGGTGCATTTGGTTTTCGCGATCAGCTGCAGGATACGCTGGCTCTGAGCCACGCTGCTCCGGACCGGATGCGTGAACAGATAATACTCTGCGCATCGCGGCAGTTTATCGAGGGGGATGTGCAGCACTGGTGGCACCCGCCACACGGCAACGGTGTGCGTACCCGCTGTTCCGATGACTATCTTTGGCTGCCGCTTGCTGTTTGCTACTATGTTGAAACGACGGGGGATATGGATGCACTGGAAATACGCATTCCTTATCTGGAGGGACGCTCGCTTCAGCCTGGTGAAGAGTCTGTCTATGACACGCCGGTCATCAGCGGCACCGAAGAGACACTCTGGTTACACTGCGTCAAAGCTATACACTATGGACTTCGCTTCGGGGAGCATGGCCTGCCGCTGATGGGTGCTGGTGACTGGAATGACGGGATGAACCGGGTGGGTATCGAAGGCAAAGGTGAAAGCGTCTGGCTGGGCTTCTTCCTGTACGACATTTTGCAGCGGTTTGCAGCGCTGGCGGAGCGCAGGCTGGATGAAAGCGTCGCCGCGATGTGCCGTTCACAGGCTCTGCGCCTGCAAAGTAATCTCGAAGCCCACGCCTGGGATGGGGAATGGTACCGGCGCGGGTATTTTGACGATGGTACTCCCCTGGGATCGAAAACCTCACAGGACTGCCGGATTGATGCGATTGCGCAGAGCTGGTCTGTATTGTCCGGCGCCGCGAACCCGGGACGGTGCGCAAAGGCCATGCAGGCGCTGGATAAGCACCTTGTGGATAACGAAGGAGGGCTGATCAAACTGTTAACGCCTCCTTTCGACGGACACGGTCCAAATCCGGGCTACATACAGGGGTACCTGCCAGGCGTGCGGGAAAACGGAGGGCAGTATACGCATGGCGCCATCTGGGCAGTGATGGCCTTTGCCCGAATGGGGAATGCCGGACGAGCCTGGCAACTCTGGTCAATGCTCAACCCTATAAATCATACCCTGAATGCGGACTCTGTCGGGATTTATAAAGCTGAGCCTTATGTCATGAGTGCTGATGTCTACAGCGTCGCTCCCCATACCGGACGTGCAGGGTGGAGCTGGTATACCGGTTCCGCAGGCTGGGCCTGGCGTTTACTTACCGAGGAATTACTGGGGATAAAACGTTCCGGCACTGAGTTTAGTGTTCATGCCCGGTTACCGGATGAGTGGTCGTCTTTTTCTATGGCATATCAATATGGTGAAAGCCATTATCAGATTAGTGTTTCACGCGGCGATGCAGAATATTGCGTGACACTGGATGGTGTTCTCCTCCCTGATGACAGAATACCGCTGAAGGATGATGGACAAAACCATACGGTTGAGATCATTCAGAACTGTCACTGAGCCCGGAGGTGCATTAACGTCTGCCGTTAATGCGCTGATTATCCCTGAGAACATCAATCGCAGTCTGCATGGCGATTTTGTCATCCCGCCTTTTTTGTTTGTCCTGCATGACCTGAAGGTATTCCAGCAAGGTGCGGGTATTAATCGGCCGGCCCTGTTTACCCACAGCCAGCACGGCTTCGCCAAGAATAATTTTCACTGGCGGTAGTTGTGCCGGATACCAGTCAAGGGTGTCTTCTGATTTCATCTTAAATTTCTCACGGAAGGGTAGTGTACCATAAATCAGACGTTCAATTTTCAATATCTGATATACTGATTCAGACACAACTTAACATAACTTATGCCAGTTATTTTTATATTAAAGTGTATAATAATTACTGTATTCCTCAGAGAATTATTTATGTCTTATACAAATGGGCTCAGGTATTTTAAAGAAAGACCGGTTCATGTTGCCTGCCCGGCATGCGCACACAGAGCCGATCAAAAAGCAGGTAAACTAAGAAAAGATGCGGTTCTTGAGTGCCCTGCCTGCGGACTGCTCTTCAGACCTTCAGAATGCTGGTGTATCGGCGGCTGATCAGCTTCTGCCACTTAACGTCAGTGATGTCGGGAAATGACAACATTTCTCCTGTACTGCAGTTGTCGAGGGTATGATAATGAAATATAAAAAAACTGTTTTTATTGAAGGACATATCCTGTCAAACAGCTGTCACGGGCAGGCCGGTCAACCTTTCTGTATTCACCGGGTCAGGTTTAGTAATGGTAAATATGCGATTATACGGGTGGCATCCGGGATATGTTTCAAACCAGGCGAAATTATTCAACGAAACGATTGTGAGTGGTTTTATAAATTTACCAAAATTCGGCTTCTTTCTTTTGAGTACCTTGATGATGATGAATCAAGAAGACAATTTCTTGAGTATCAATGATAAAACATGGATTTATAACAGAATAACTTTGCTGGCTTACAATTCATTCCTGACTCTTTAAATTCTTTACCAGTCATTGCAAAGTTATTTTTTCTGAATTTAGATGACTTTAAATTGTCTAAAACAAAATGTATCGCTCAAGACGAATTGCTTCATTGTTTTCCTTTTGCGTTATAACCTTCATTAGCATTAAGGAAATTTATGGCACAGACTTTTACTCATAATTTACTCCATCCCCGCTACTGGCTTACCTGGACTGGTTTGGGTCTGCTGTGGCTTCTCGTTCAACTTCCTTACCCGGTTTTACATACTCTGGGCTCTGGTCTTGGAAAAATATCCAGACCCTTTCTGAAACGCCGGGAAGGGATTGCGAGTAGAAATATCGAACTGTGCTTTCCCGAGATGACACCGTTTGCCCGGAGCCAGATGGTCAATAAAAACTTTGTTTCTCTCGGGCTGGGACTAATGGAAACAGGAATGGCCTGGTTCTGGAGCGATGCGAGAGTCAAAAAATGGTTTGATGTCGAAGGGCTTGAAAACCTGACCGGTGCGACCAGAGGGGTAATGGTTGTCGGGATACATTTTATGTCCCTTGAATTGTGTGGAAGAGTAATGGGGTTATGCCATCCTATGATGGCAACGTATCGTCCACACAATAATCCATTAATGGAATGGGTACAGACAAAAGGGCGTATGCGTTCAAATAAGGCGATGATTAATCGACGTAATTTATCCGGTTTTGTTCATGCGCTAAAAGCTGGTGAAGCCGTGTGGTTTGCACCAGACCAGGATTATGGGTCTAAGGGAAGCGTTTTTGCACCTTTTTTCTCGGTAAAAAAAGCAGCCACGACGAACGGAACGTATGCTCTGTCAAAACTCGCTGGTGCAGACTTGCTCACACTTAGCATGATTCGACGTAGCGATAAAAAAGGTTATCACATGTATATCAGCAATCCGCTGTCAGGCTATCCAGGGGAGGACAAGGTCGCCGCAGCGGCTTATGTAAACAAGATTATCGAGCGTGAAATTCTCCGTGCCCCTGAGCAATACCTGTGGATGCATCGCAGGTTCAAAACGCGTCCCGACGGCGAAGCCTCTTTATATAATTGAACCATTCTACTTGTCATGTACCATGAATCTATCTTGCTGACTACTTTTTAACAGCAGCAGGCTTTATCACTTTGAAATCCTTAAGTTTATAAGAATGAGGCAATGTTTTTCGGGGAATTTCATAGTAGTCTTCAAACTATCTCCGATAATCCCTGCAATTTTCTACAAAGAGGTTCCCGAGTAAGTGCTACAGGGAGATATTTGTAAATCGTCTTCACTCCCACCCCTATCACATCTGCGATCTGTTGTCGGGTAGCGCCGTTCTCCAGCATTCTGCGGCACCGCTCCACCACTTCTTCAGTCATTACCCGGCGGCGTCCGCCTACTCTCCCCTGCTCCCTCGCTGCGGCTAAACCGGCGCGGGTTCGCTCGACGATCAGCTCGCGCTCCATTTCTGCCAGGGCGCTCATGACGTGGAAGAAAAAGCGGCCTGCTGGCGTACTGGTATCGATGCTGTCGGTCAGGCTGCGGAAATTCACCCCGCGCGCCTGCAGCTCTGACACGAGCGTAATCAGATCGCGCACGCTGCGGCCCAGCCGGTCAAGTTTCCAGACCACCAGCACATCACCAGGTCGCAGCCGCCGTAAGGCGCGCTTTAACCCTGGCCGCCGGGAATTTTTCCCGCTGGCCATATCCTCGAAAACCAGCTCACATTCTGCGCGGATCAGCGCGTTTTTCTGTAAATCGAGGTTTTGATCACCGGTTGATACCCTCGCATAGCCAATCAGCACTATCTAACTCCTTGAAATAGCTGATTGTAAAAAGCAGCGGCCATTCGCTCAAACCCTCGTTTGGGCGAAGCCTCTTTTTGGAGCAAAAAACATGGCCGAACTTAACCCGCCTTTGGGAACGACGACGCCTGAAATATTCCTGGATAACGTCAAGCGCGCTGACGAGCTGGTTAACGGTCCGGCCGGAACGGTTAACGACCGCGCAGGTGAACCGCTCGATACCTGGCGCCAGATGATGGCGAAAAACGATGAGGTTAGGCAGAACCTTATCCCGCTCAATAAGCAATACCAGACGCTGGCAACTGCGCAGGCGGATATCGCGAATATTCCGGTGGGCTCGACCACGTATTACCGCAGCCCGGATAACAGTGCGCTCGCAATCGAGGTGATGAACGTTGGCGGGACGCTGCAGCCTACCGGGCGCCGTATGGTTTCACAGAAAACCGTAGAAGGGATTATCCCCAGTCTTGTTGGCCCCGGCATGAACCTGTTCAACAAGGGAGCGGTGATCTCCGGGTTCTATCTGTTTGAGGGAACGGGGATCCCCAGGGAAAATCCTGAGTACTGCTATTCAGAAAAGATCTCTGCCGTGGCCGGGGGAGCTTATACTTCCAGGCTTCTGACTCGTGTAGTGACATTTTTTGATGGTAACGACAATTATCTGTCTGATCTCTCATCTGTTACTGCATTTACAGCGCCTGCCGGTACTGCCTATTTTATTGTTTCGGTACCGCTGGTAAACATCGACACCTATCAGGTAACGTTTGGTGCTGGCGAAATGCCCTATCGGGCATATCAGGCAGTACTGCGGGATAATATCAAAGGGGCGCCGACAAACTCCTATCGAACGCTGGGCTTTACTGCAGGTAAAAACTTATTCAATCCTGCCGACGCTATGCCCGGCGTGCATCTTTCCAGTATCGGCACAATTCTTACAGACTCTGATACCAGCATGACCGTATCGGGATACATCCCTGTTGACCCGACTCAGCCTTATTGTGTCGATCATCCGTGGAAAGCAGCTATATACTATGATGCGAAAGGCGTGTTTATCAGCCGCCAGTATGATTCGTCCTATTCAACAAAACCTGTCAATCCGCTGACATTACCGTCAAATGCCGCGTATATGCGGATAGAAATTCCTGCTGTCGTGGCGTCTGTTACCATGGTGGAAAGGAATAATAAGGCCACCGAATTTGAGCCGTTTAAATCAAAGGCCCCATCGGAATATTCAGGTGTGCCAGTAGTCTTTTCTGAACCGGTAAAAGCCCTGACGGAAACAGACCTCTACGGCCCCGGTACGAACCTGTTCAATAAGAACAAGGTGGTTGATGGTTATATCAATGAGTTCGGTGCATGGTTCCCGGTTCCGGCAGCCAGTGGGTCCGTATACATCACCTCGGAATACATTAAAGTGTCGGCGGGTGATGTTCTGAATTCAAGCCGGTCGATGCGCTTCATTAACTTCTACGACTCGGACAAAAAACATCTTTCGTCGGTTTCAGCAGTTAATGTTGTCACTGCGCCTGCATCGGCAGCGTATGTGAGAATAACCACTCTTCTTTCAAACAAAGATGCGATGTTTGTCGCCAGAGCGTCAGTACTGCCGCCCGTTGAAGACTATGTGCATGTCATGCGCAAAGTACTGCCTGACGGTTTTCAGATCCGAATTCCTGGAGATATTGTTGACGCAGACCAGCTCGATATTGATTTTGTAAAGCATGGACTGATAGTACTGGGGAAAAACCTGTTTAACAGGGCGACCGTGCAATCAGGGTATATTAATGAATCGGGCACTGTTATATCCCCCGACTCACGTTACGTGTACTCAGATTATATTCCCGTTGAATTCAGCACGGCTTACGTACTTCGTGTCGGCGCCAGGTTCATTACGTTTTATAACGCCAGTAAAACGTTTATCCGTACGGATGCATCTTCCACTCAGGCACTGACTTCGTTCGTTACTGACTCGGAAATTGCCTATGTGAGAATTACATTTGGCTCGGATCGGTATGTAGAATCCCAGGTTGAGAAAGGAGACAGCGCCACTGCATTCGAGGAATATGCATTTTATTACCTGTCAGAA
Organism: Klebsiella sp. JB_Kp031; assembly: GCF_040064295.1. Taxonomy (NCBI): domain Bacteria; kingdom Pseudomonadati; phylum Pseudomonadota; class Gammaproteobacteria; order Enterobacterales; family Enterobacteriaceae; genus Klebsiella; species Klebsiella sp. JB_Kp031. Next base: position 141,335 of record NZ_JBEAJW010000023.1, on the reverse strand, counting down.
ATGCCTGACGGCACGCCTGTCAAAGTGAAAGGCGCTGAAGTTGTATCAGAAGCGGTCCCGGATGTTTTTGGTATTGAGCGTCTTCGGGAAACGCATATGCGGATGACCAAAATGTCTTTTGGTGATGCTGTGCGTCTTATCGTTGCGATGATGGGAGACAGCTACACCAGAACGTCACCACGTTATGTGCTGAAAGTGGCACAAATCCTTTGGCGCTATTTCAATAGTGCAGGCACGGCCACAACGGTACCCCCCATCGGGTACGGCTGGCGTTCGTTTGGTTTTGATCCTAACGGCGATAATACTGATGTTATGGGTACATCAGTCGTACAGTCCGGATTTTCCTGCGCTTACAACACAGGACATGGCCCGGATATTTCGTCTGTGACAGCGAGTGCAAGCGGAGCAACGATTTCATACAGCCAGAATTTTGCGCTGGGTTTTGATTCGTTCCTGTTTGCCGAGGGGGGATCTGGTGTTATTCAGTGCCAGGCAACCGGGATGGCTGACCCCGTCACGATGGACCTGTCGGCTTATCCCGCCGGGATGCAAATTATCCCGCTGGCGTTACCAACAACCGGTAGCGGAACAGTAACGTTTACGGTTATCACTCCTCCGGTGACGTTGTACGGAGCGAATATCCTCAATCAAACCATGTCGGGTGTCCTGGTTCATAAAATGGGGGGTAGTGGTTCTCATACCAATCACTGGGTCAATGCAATGGATCAGCGCTGGCTTGATGCTTTTGATAACCTCGGGGCCGACCTCGTAACAATCATGCTGGGAACGAACGACCAGGGCGCGCAGCTCTCTGCCGCAACATTCCGGGCTAATATTCTCACGATGATAGATCGGGTTCGTTCTGTGCGGCCAACGGCTGATATTTTGCTGATTTGCCCGGCGGAAAATAACCGCGACGGCGGAAACAGTATTCCCATGTCCACTTACGCGGAGGTGATGTATAAGATTGCGCGGGATGATCGTGATGTGGCCTTTCTGAACCTGCAGGCGTCCTTCGGTCAGAAACACGAAGAGTACGCAGCTGGATCAGACAGACCATGGATGATAGGGGATGGGTTACACCCTGACCCATCAACGGGAGGGTATGCCATTGCTGGAGCAATCGCGCGGGCGCTGGCCCTGCCGATATTCTTCAAGTGAAATTAGACCGGTATTACCTTGTCAAGGTAAGTTTATAAACATATAGCAAAATTTGCCCCCCGTTTTTCCCGGGGGGCATTGCTAATTAAAAAGTTATTAACAGGAAGGTTTGCTGGCATTAAAACTGATATCCGCAATGCCTGTTCGTTTGGAATTAAATTTGTACTCCATGAATGTCATGATAATAGGATTTAAATTGTTCGTATTGGGAAGCTATTTCATTGTCAGTCAAAATACGATTCCATACCCCCATCGCCAGTACGCGAGTACCTGCATAAGTAACAGCATCCATTTCAGACCCAATCAGCAGGTTTGGCAGTCCGGAACCAGCCTGGGTGAATGACGATACAGCGTTATTCTTTGTCCCCGCCTTAAGACTCATGACCATGACCTTTGTTTCGGCAAGGTTCGAATAATCTACAGTAGCAGCAAAGGCCATTGGAACATTATTTGTGATCGCTGCTGCCACGGCTGCTGTTGCGACAGCATTTGCTCCATCGCTGCTTTGTTTCCCGCCCATCTGCACCCGCAGGTTTTGTACTCCCGTTGTAGCTGAAGGTTCCGAATATACCGAAAACCCGATAGGACGTAAGGTGCTGGCATTAGAGATCGCATATGCCCTGCTGTCTGTGGTCGGGCAAAACACCCCTATTACGGTCATTTTGGAAGACAGTGCCGCTGGGCTCTGAATATAATCGGTGTGCGACTGACAAAGCAGGCCTTCCGCCATACTACCCACTACCGGACTACCCACAACACGTGCAGCTCCGCCTCCCGGTGCCAGATTACGACCTTGTGGGACGCTGCCACCATAAAAATTAATAAACTGGACCCCTGTTGGTACCGCCGGCGAAAATCCGATGGCAATAGCAGAACCGTCCACACCTTTAATAATTTGTCTCTGACCCATTCTATTTTTCCTCAACTTTAATTCTGAACGCACAGCACCAGTTATTCAGTGGATAGGGTTTATCAACCAATGCAGCAATATTTGCCGATGGATACTGACCACTACCTGCGCGATATTCATAGTTATATGGCGAAACAGTTGTATCACTGTCACACAGGTTTCCGTTCCCGCGATAAGTTGTCCCTGGCGCATACCAGATATACACATCGCCAGAAGTCTGTCGGCTAAGTTTTATGGACAGGCAGCACTGGCCTACTATTACTACGGATAAGAGGTCCACAACTCCAATATCATCTTTCGCAAGAAAACCTTTATTTGGGTACATTGTGGCCGTATTGACCACGTAGGTTTCTTTAAACTGAGCGGGTGGAGACGGAGTTAAAAAACTGAGAAGAACCTCATCGTCTGAATAACGAACGGCTTTGATAGGCTTCATCGGTTTCCAGTCTATACCTCGGTCGAGAATACGGTGCAGCACTTTTCCAAACTGCATACCGGCCCATCGATAACCATTCGGGTCAAGATGACCGTTTTTATCAGTAAGCTGATAAACTGGTGTAGCCATGAAGCAACCAGGGACCGTATCTATCATATCAATTTGAGCCATCCCAATGGCTAAATCTTGCGTGTCTACGGTATACCCGGCCCCGGTCTGATAAGTCACCCAGGCGGGCGGTAGGGTTTGCCCACATATACCATAGGTGCAATCAGTAATCAGATCGGTGCGAAGTTGTTTTGTCAGTTCGAGGAAAGTCGCTCGATCATGCGTCCCTGAACTGGCTGCCCAGTAATTCCATTCCCCTTGAGCGTAAAGAAACGCGGTAATGCCAACACTTGCAGTCGGATACTGACTTGCGATATAGGCTTTTACCTTTGTTACGGCTTGAATAACACGGTTGTAATGATTTAATGGATTCCCTTTCGATAATTGCTCAACAGTCCGCCCCTGAACACCACAGTTAAGGACAATGATTTTCCGTTCAGGGTTAACGCTTAACCCACGAAAATCGTTCTGTAATCTGCGCCAGAAATTCACAGCCCCCACGTCAAATGTTTCGCCTTCGTTTGTGGCGCCGGGAGTGAGTACTGCTTCTTCTGCAGCAGTCAGAATACTGCCGCCGCCAATCGCCTGTGTAACAGCCCGGAGGGGTTTAAGTGCTGCACCACCTACGGGACTCCAAACACTCCCGCCTGTGTCCCGGTCTGTTGTGGGGCGAACGGCGTCACCAAACATCAGAACGTTTTCAGCCTCAAATGCTTCATTTGACAGCGCCGCCCATCCTTCCGTCCCGGTCGATAACGACTGTCCGTATGTAATAACCAGGTTGAAATCAAATACAGGCCTCTGAATGCCGGTAACCAGCGTGTTGTTCACCGCAGAACTGACCGCAAGCGCCAGATTATCCATTTTTGCAATATATGCATCACGCGCGGCAGTCTTGTCTTCCGTAGAGGTCGGAGAGCCAGATTGCATTGCTGAAAAAATATGGAATCCATGCTCATCTTCAATAACGTAATCGTTATTATCTGCCGGGATGAATTTACCCGCGCTATTTTCCAGATACTCGGATGTTTGTCGTTGAATAACAAACCCATGCTGATCCTGTAAAACCAATTCAGGCTCATCTATGGCAAGCGTTTCCATGCTATCCATTGAAAGACGTTTGGCACCGACTTCGAAACCTGCAGTTTTCAGCGAATCTTTTGAGAGTTGCCCCAGAATAAACCCGCCAACGGCCTCCCACTGAACGAATGCGCTGATGGACGGATCATTGCTGATTAATTCAGAAACGTATTTTTGTAGTTCGTTTATTGCCTCCTGTGAAGGCATTTTTCGCCCGGTTGGCTCCAGCGTTCCGGCGTTATTTATGACCTCGATAGCGAGAGCGCTATCGTCCGGGCTGCGGTAATACGTGGTCGAGCCCACCGGAATATTCGCGATATCCGCCTGGGCTGCTGCCAGGGTCATGTACTGCCGGCTGAGAGGGATCAGATTTTGCCGGATATCATCCAGTGTATTCGAAACCCGCAACATGATACCTCGCCAGGTATCCAGATCAGCCCCTTCGCGGTCAGGGTAGACCAGCGCCAGGCTATTCAGCAAATTATCCAGGCGAGTGGCGTTATCGAGCAGCACCGCGGGCGACGTGCTCCCAAGAGGCGGATCAAAGGCCATGTTTTTTGCTCCAAAAAGAGGCTTCGCCCAAACGAGGGTTTGAGCGAAAAGAGTTAATTAGGGGTTGTTATGGGGTATTACGCGACGTCGCCGGGGTATGTGGCGTCGTCGTACTGGTAGAACGATTCGAGGTATTCTTTAGCGGTGACCTGACAGGTGCCGTCTGACTGCGGGGCGATATCTTCTACAATGGCGTCGTAGACGTGGCGCGTTGAGCCGCAGAACACCAGGCGGATCGGCTCGATGGTTGCCGATGACAGGTCAACCTTCATCGGGTCATCAAACTCGCTCAGGTGCGGGACTGACAGCTGAAAATCGCCCACCCTGCTCGCCACCATCAGCCCGGATGCAGAGCCATCCTGATAGCGGATCAGCGCGCGGGGGTTTTCGAAAGACCAGTCCAGCGGCTCCGTAACGGTGAACGTTGTCACGCCACCAGCTGTTGTCATCGCCTCCACCAGACAGGAAATCGTGTTGTTACCCGGAATATCATCCGTGAGCACGATGCGATCGCCCGTGTTGTAGCACAGCGCGTCCAGCTCGGTAGTGGTCTGGAACGTCACCCGCTGCTGCAGGTATTTCATCAGGCGACGCATGCCGATCTGGTAGGCGTGATCCCGACTCAGTACCCCATCGAGTTTGTAGTTCTCGATTTTCACTGGCGTCGGATTGTCAGGCGTCCGGCATTTAACGGTCTCCTCTGCCCAGGTAATCCCGTTGATGTACGTCACGTCGACGCCATCAAAATCATCGTCGGACGATACGGTAAATCCGCTCTGCAGCTCCTCCACCATCTCATGCGGAGTGATCACGCCAGTCCAGGGCTTAATCCCCTCACGGTTGACCGTCGCCAGGCCATCGCTTAACAGGAAGCGGGACTTGCCAGCATTGGCTATCTTCTGCAGCATTTCCAGCGCTGAGATACTGTCGCCCGTGGCGAAATCGAAATACTCGCCCCGTGGCGTCCAGTACGTGTACTCCAGCGCGTTGATGGTGTCGACATCCATCGCCAGCCCCAGTGAGTTCCCTATATGCAGCAGCGCTCCCGAAATGGTTCTGGCCGTTCCTGAGTCGTAGGCCCGCGTGGTCACAACGTTTACGCGGCGGTCCGACTGCGCCGCCAGCTTCCCGCCCGTCTCAACGGTCACCGCCATCAGCGACACGCCGGGATAGGATGAAGGGCGCGTCAGCAGTCGCCCGCGCAGTGCCTGCCAGTACATCGAATCCCTGGCGTTGTTTGAGCCCTGCTCATTGCGCCGGCGACAGCGAACTTCCACCAGTCCCGGAGAGCTGAGGGTGATCCGCTCAGTGAATCCCAGCCCGTTGACGTTTTTCAGAGCATACTCGCCCTGGTGACTCACCCACCCCGATCCGGAACCGTAGACGCGATACTGAATCTCCCACTCCACGTGGCGGATCCGTTTTTTGCCCTTACTGTCAAAGCCACAGATGCCGTTCGGAAAGGAGAAATTCACCTCGAATGCATCGACCACTTCATTCTCAGGGCAAACCAGGAACGGCCCCAGCCAGCTCAGCATGTCGTTAAGACCAGTGGCCTCATAGTCGATCATCGTCCGGGCGGAGAATCCCGGCCATGACTCATCAACGGCACCGGAAACCAGGCGCGCCACCGTCGCCGTCGTACCGTCGGCAGAGACAATGCGGTACTCATTCCCGCGGTGAGCAAGTGAAAGCCGTTGCACCCCCTCCGGCATGCCGGAAAAGGCCGTTCCCGTGGCAGAGTTATAGGCGAGTGTCACATTCGCCGTTACCGCCGGGCTGCCGCCGGTTGATGCCGTGCCGGAGGTGTAAACCGGGGCATCACCGAAAACAGCTGCAGGCAGTGAAGAGGACGTGATCGCCCCACCCGCGAACGGACTGGCCGCCTCGGTTATCAGTACGGTGCCGCCGTTGTCCTGCGCAACCAGGCCGGAGCCGGTGAGTCCCTCGGTGATGGCCGCCAGCAGTCCCGACATCGAGACGTAGTTAGCCACCAGCGACACCGGGTAGGTAACCCCCTGCCAGGTGATCGTGAACGTGCTGGAGCTGGTCGAAAAATCGTAGGTGGTCAGGGCCGCACTGGCCTGGACTTTTGCCGCACTCCCCCCGGTGCCGGGCACTGCAGCCTGACCGGGGGTATATGACGCGATAAACAGATCGTAATCGACAGAGTTAAACCCCAGCGTCACCGGCATCCCAACCACCGGAGCGATCTCCGTCAGCAGCGGGCTTGCGATTACGCTGTATCCGGCTGCCGTGGTGATCTGGTAGTTCGCCGGGGCTTTCAGTTCGACCACGGCGCCAGCGACCCAACTGGGCGGCAGTGCGTTATCGTTCTCGTCATTATCATCATCATCATCCGTATCCAGCCCCGTAAACGTTACGCTCGAACCGGATACGGTCATGCTGTCTGCGATAATGTCGTCTGCGTCCGGCGACGTCTGGGCCATGTCCAGCCCGGTGCCGGATGACGTCCCGCCCACTTCGGTGGAGTTGACCCAGTTTTCGCTGCGCTCATCGCCGGAAACGTCCGCGCCTGGCGGAAAATAGGTGATGTTGAAACCCGGCAGCGTTGAAGCTGGCGTACTGCCAACCCGGATATCGCCATTGGTATAAATCAGTTCACCGACTCCGAGGCATAGCAGCATCTGGACGCGCATTTTCGTAGGATCGGCGGCATCGAACCGGGTAACCGGCTGCACCACATAATCTGGGTAGATACGCACCCGGCCAAACACCTCACGAATGGCATCACCGAGTTTTGCGGTGTTGGCCCGCGCCGGGTTCAGGTCGAGACTGCGCCCTGTGGATGAGGTATAGCCGCCCGTATCAATGGTGCTCATCAAAACAAGCGAATAGGCTGCAGCGGCAACGGAGATACCGATACCGATCCACGCGATTGTGGCGGCCTCCAGCCCGAATGGAACCGGATAAAGCCTGACATCACTATCAGGGCGAATCACGCAGGTGGCCCACTCACCTGGAGGAATTAACAGCCCCTCAACCTCAACGGTAAGCGGTGGGACATCCCGATCCTCGTAGCCTTCAACATTTGCCACCAGCCAGGTGCGAATACTGGTTACACCATGCTCATGCGTTTCAAGTGGTTCTCCGGGAAGCCGGGAAGGATAAAAACGAATGGTCATTGCCAGAACTCCACGCGAACAAAGCGCCGCTTAAAACGCGGCAACGGCAGAAAAGTTACGTTCGTGCCTGGGTTGCATTCCGCCACATGCAACAGACCATCGATACTGACCACGATCCCTACATGGGTGACAGTCGACCCGGAATAACAGGCCACCCCGGCACCTTCGCAGGGTTCGCAGCGCTCAAGGGTAAGCATCATCCGGCGCGCTTCCCGGTCGAGGCCGCCGTCGTCTTTCGTGACCCCGGCAAAATCGGGCCAGAGAGGTAAGCCCAAATCGCGGCGTATCTCGTTCACAATGCCAAAACAGTCGAGTTTGGGAAAAAAGCGACCGCCCTTCAGCCAGGTGACCGAAAGGTATTTATTAGGTTCAAACATGGGACAACCTCAACTCATGTATCGCAGTCCGGGGAATACAGGTAGCGTGTAGCGGAAACGCGGCCAGGCCATATCGAGGACATTCATATAGCCCGCGGTGATCTGCACCTCTGTCGCTGTCCAGGATCCCGACTTGATTTTCAGCGTATACGGCACTCCCGCAGGCGCTGCTAAATCAGTGGAGATATAACTCCGGTACGTTAGCGATGCCGAAAGGCGGTTCACCAGCGCATTGCGGATTGCCGTGGACACAATGCCGTCGATATTGCACAGGGCAAATTTGAGGTCCTGCGTGCCGTCCGCATTGCGCGCCGGCAGCGCAATGTCTATCGCACAGGCTGAAAACGTTACGGTATCGCCGTTCTCCGTCGTCGCCGTAATATCCTCGTAGCCCTGACACAGGTAGTGAATATCTGAGCCAACGGTGATCTGCAGCGTTTCAATGATCACCTCCGGGCCGCTGCTGGCGTAGAGGCGTTTAATCTGCGTCATGCTTCGGCCACTCCTTATTCAGCGCAATATCCAGCAGTGAGCTGCCGACGATCCATTCCGGGTAATTACCCCATGGGGCAGGAGCAAGGGGGCGTTCCCATAATTCAAGCGTCGCCGTGTACTTCCAGTAAATCGGGGCCACCAGCACCGGTCCCTGATAAATATCTGTGAAGCGGCATTTGTAAAACTTAATGCCTGCCGGTGTCTGCAGCTTCGTCATGAACCATGCAGCCCCGTCAGATAACGCATCACGGAACCAGGACTCAAACGCCAGCCCCTGCGCATCGGTTTCCATAAACCAGGTGATGCTGGCCTGCGTAGGCGTGGACGTATAAGCTCGCCTTTGCCGCGCGCGGCCGGTGGTTAACTGGGTTCGTTTTAACGGGCTTACAGGCTGGAATCCGTATCCTTCCTGTAATGGCATCGGAAGACTTTCATGCGGGTAGTAGATATCAGTCATCACTCTAACCCTCTGCCTGGATATTTACTCCGCATTGCCTTACCAACTTTCCCGTCCCCTCTCAACAATTGCGCAGCAACCTGATCCAGGGCTTCCGTTGTCGCTCGCTTCTGTGTTTGCGCCATAGAGAGAGCCATCTGATCAGGTGTAACACCTGGCGGCGTATGGAAATGCTGCTCAATGGGAGCATGGATGGTGGTCTTGCTGCTGTTGTCGCTGTTAACGTTCTGAACACCAGTACCAAAACCTGTGCGCCCCAGAGTTGCATCAAGCGGTTGGCCATTTCGAAGTGCCTCAAGCTGAGACACGCCGATCCGATTCGTTGACGCCTGGTCGAAGACGTACTCACCTTTGTGAACAATACCTGCGGGCTGATACTTACCACCGGGGCCGGTGTAACCGCCGGAGGCGAAGCCAACTCCTGAAACAGCCTGGATATTTGAGACGATACTGGCAGTCTGCGCAGCGATTGAGGCCATAGCGATGATGTTGGCCGGATAAGGTGCGCTTACTGCACCACTTGCTATAGCCTGCTGGATTTTCACCATAGAGTCAGCGATAGCGAATGCCTTGCTCGCAGCAAAAGCAACCTTGTAGATTGCCGATTGCTCACCAAACCCCGTTCGCATGATTTCAGCGGTACTATCAAACAAGGACTGCGTGGCTGCAGATATGATGGTGTTTTTCTGTGCCTCTATGACCTGATTTGCATCCGCCGCACGCTGACGAATAGAGGTCATTCTGGCCTCACCCTCGGCAGTTATTTCACCGGCCTTCGCATAAGCTTCCTCCTGCGATGCCAGCCAGCGCTGGAGCTCTTGCTGAGCCTGGTCATATTCGTTGATTTGCCCCTGCATCCCCTCAAAAGTTCCAGAGAGTCGCCCTCCTGTGGGTGTCTGGTTTCCTACAACATTACGAACCGTCGAGGGCAGTTGCATATCGGTGTTTTGATAAATATCTGCCCTCGTTTTTTCATATTCACCGGGTTTAAGGTGCCCGGTTGCTTTGGCCTTCTCCAGCAGTTCAAGACGGGTTTTAAGCAGATCGTTGGTCCGCTCATCCTTCGTCTTTACCTGTTCCTGCATCTTCCGATAATCGTCCAGGGTTTTTACGGAATTTTGCAGTGCCTCCTGCTGCTTATATGCCTGGAGGATTTCATCTGAACGGGAAAGGATCGACTTCTGGTCAGCTGTAAGCTGCGTTTTAGACTTGAGGTCAGCAATTTGCTGTTCGAACTTAACCCGCGCCTGTGTCGCGCTGTTAAGCTTGTCACTGGCATCCAACTGGGACTGCATGGCTGCAGTCTGCTGGTTTATCTGATCAAGCAGCCGGCTTGCTGCGTCCTCTGTATAGGCTTTTTCTTTGTGGGTCTTAGGCTGCCCAGCTTTTTTGGCCTGCTCAAGTTCCTTTTCTCTTACAGCAATTAGCGCATTGGCCTGATCGATTGCTTCTTTATTTCCTGAGAAAGCTATTTTTCTGGACTGTGCTCTTGCCTCCTTTAACCGAGCTTCTGCACCGGCAACCCTGTCTGCCGCCAGATACTCCTTATTAATCCAGTCTACGGAATTTTTTACCGCCTTATTACCTTCAATGGTAAGTGTGTTCATCGTGGTTTGCAGATCTAATGCCTGGCCGATAAACCGCATCGTAGGGTCAATTGCACCACCAAGCGCTACGTTTTGCCTACCCTTATCCGCAGCTGTGTAATAATTTTTGACCTCAATTGCTGCAGCTGTCCACGAATCACCTATTTTCAGGATCTCCCGTCGATGCTGATCAATATCAGCATTCAAAGCGGTGAAATTAGCAGAGTCCTTGTATTGGGCTACCTTCGTCCTTGCCTCGTCATAACTAAAACCAACGTCGATTAGCTTATTTATTGCTTCGCTCGCACCGTCATTAGTCGTTATAAACATACTACCGACTTCATCGATCGTCTGACCCGTCTTATCAGATATAGCAACCATATTGAGTGCAAGTCGCTCAGCAGCATCTCCATTAGCGCCAAGGGACGTTGTGGCTATTTTTGTCGCAGCATCAATTTCCTGTCGGTTCTGATAGACGGCATAAGTTAGCAACCCAACTGAAGCAGCTGCTACGCTATAGGGATTAACCAGACCCATGACATATGTGCCAACGCCCTTAATCGCTGGCCCAATGCCGCCAAACATATCTTTGAGCTGACCGCCCTGCTGCATAAGAACCATAAACGGTGACTGCCCTGTAGAAAGACCGACAACAATATCTGTCATCTGAGCAGGGATCATGCGCATAGCGTTGGCAGTCTGAGCTGCAGATTGGCTTGTTTTACCCAATTGCGCCTGGGTTTTTTCCAGGGCATCGCGGGATTCTGCAAGTTTGCTGTTGAGGCGATCGTAAGCCAGGGGCGACAGCATCCCGGATGTTTTAGCTGTATCCAGCTGGCGCTGCTGTTCGTTCAGGCGGCGGAATGCTTCACCTACGGGATCTATTTGGGCTTCAAGACGACGCAGCGCAGTTACCTGCTCATCATGTGCTTTTACAGCCTCGCGCTCGGCTTGTGCTTCGCCAGTTACTTCCCGACGAGTCTCCTGCAGTTTTTTGCTGTATGCATCATATTGGGAAGTATTAATTGCACCCGATTTAAAGGCAGTATTCAGTTCACTTTGTTGTTGCTCGAGATTACGAAGCGCAGCTGCCAGAGGATCGATTTTATCGAGCATTCTCTGGAATGCATCAGCCTGCGCTTCCTGCTGCACAGCAGCCAGTTTGCTGGCCTTCTCTGCTTCTCGTTGAGCTTGTGCAACACCACTTAGTTCCTCAGTGGTGTCATTCAGCATCTTAGACAGCGAACGAAACTCTTCCTCGTCAATTAGACCCTTATCGAAGTATTTTTTTAGCTCACTATAGCGGCGACCGACTGTATCAATTGCAGCACCAACCGGATCAATGGCTGCTCGTAATTTATTGAGAGCATCTTTTTCTTCGTCAGTCGCTTTTGTCACTTTGAATATGCTGGTTACAGCCTTATCACCAGACTGAGTCATCTTATCAAGCGCAACAGTAAGGCTGTCAGCCTGCTTCTCTGCCCCGGAGCTGTCCAGGCGTATCGCTAGCCGTGATTCTTGTTCTGCCATTTACCTTATCTCCGGGCAATAAAAAACCCGCCGATAAAGCGGGTTAGGAAATACTTAAAAAATGATAATCAGTGAAGGCTATCTTCATCCCTAGATTGAGTTACTGCAGTTTAACGCCTCCCATAACAAACCGTTTGTCATCTTTGTTATAGGCTTCAAAATTTAAGGATTTCCCTTCATTGGATCTAACGATATTTACTTCACCATTATCGCCACCAACGCCTTTCATTGTGAAGGTAGTTGTCTCCTGACCAGCAAAGGTGTTACTGCTGATATCGCTTTGATAGTAAGCCTTGCCGTCAATAATCATATCTACCATCCCGCTGTTATGCAGGTACAGCTTGGTATGATGCCACTTTCCCGTCCCGGTTAAATCGCCAGTGAGGAGTTCACAGTTAAAGGAAACATCGCCGTTTTTACATTCCGACGTTATTTCCTCTTTCCCCGTAGCTATCATCTCAGCAATAGAAGGTGGGTCTTTAGGGGGGAGTAGTTTTGATATTTGAAACTTGTCATCACAGCCCAACAATGCCATTAAACCAAGCCCGACCACCAAAGCCCTTTTCACATCCCTATCCTCATCATTAACATTTGCTCACAGATTAGCACAGGAAAAGATGGGGACAATGATATGACTACTTCACTTTTGCCTGTCTTTTCTGCTCTTCAGCCCACTCAGCTCTCCAGGCATCATCGAGGGCCAGTATTGCTGCGTCAAACTCAATGCGGTCGATCAGGATGGTGCGCGATGCCAGGTAAAGCTCAATATCGTTCAGGGATAAAGGGAGCGGCACTCCGGCCATGCCGGCATACTTCCTGCCGCGCGATATCATGGCGTAAGCGTTGAGGATCTCCCCAGTGACCGTATCGATTTCAGGCTCTGGAATGGGTGGGAGATTTAGCTTCTCCCTGCGCCACTTTGCTTTCTCGCCCTGCTCGCCAGAGAAATCCTTTAGCCACTTTTGGGCCTCTATGGCTTTTTTACGGTTTCCTGAGTCTGCTGCTCCTTACCCTGAGCAATGTTTGCCGCCTCAGCCAGTATCAGCCAGTATAGCGCCGGGTGCTGTTTCAGCATGGCGGCCCCAAGTTCTGGGGTGTAGTCGAGAGCAACCTCTATGCCGTCGACTAACTGACCTACTCCCTCCCAGCCTTTCAGCAGGAACCGAGCGGCGTTATCGATCAGCAGGTCATCAACAGAGTCGATATCGTCCACGCTGGCGAGATTAAAATCCGTTGTCCCCACCTTATAACCTGCGTCCATCTTATCGATGTGGCGGCGCACCAGCGCGTTACGGGAGCGATATTGTGGATTCTCGCTGCTGGCCACCAGCAGGCGAAGTTTGAAAAGCGATTCTTCTTCCGGCGAGAATTCCTTTTTGCTGCCTTCTGGCTTTTTGTAGGGATAAAACCAGCGCTCGCCATTTAAATCAATTTTCGGGGTAACAATCAGCATAAAAAACTCCATAAAAAAACCCTCCAAAGAGGGCCAATGTTAATCATCACCGCCAGTAGTGGCAGGAACGCGGGTAATAGTTGGCGGAGTATTGGCCGCGGTGATATCCAGCTGAACCTGAACAATGTCAGTGCTCCCCGCATCCGGCCAGTCGCCGGAGATCTGCACTTCCGGGAAATCGAAGGTATAGGCGCCTTCAGCATTCTCCAGCGTGAAGCTAAACGGCACCGTTTCGCCGGTGAACGTTTTTTTGTAAACCTCCCAGGCAGCCTTTGACCATGACAGCGTGATTTGACCTGACGGGGTAAAGGTTGTCGGAATGTTTGCGCCGGCGAATGCCGAACCGGTACCGATGCAGCGCTGAGTCTGCATATTGTTGTTGAACTGGATGTTGAAGGTGTCGACGCAGAAACCTGTCCCGCCATCAACACCATTTAGCCGGATGTTCGTGACCTCTTTGAAGGAGTAACGCAGCGCCCCCGCTAAATCCACCGGCGCGGTGAAATAGCTGGTATCGTCCCCTTTCGTCTCCCAGTCCAGCCCTGCAAACGTAATGGTTGCAGTGATATCACCATCGGCCGGGATTTCCATCTGGAAGGTGCCAACCTGGCAACCGCGGGCAATCTGGGCGATCCCCACATCACTGGCAAAAGTCGCCACGGAGAACGTAATGCGACCGTTACCCATCGTCAGCACGTTATTTACCCATTCGGAACCGAAGCAGCTGGCAAGAAAATCGTCATGCTGATTCCAGCGAAACCGTGTACCGACATCGCCGCCGACATCCACTGTGCCGCGTGAAACACCCTGCGCCATACGGTCACCAGCGATTTCGTCATTGTCGTTGGTGTTCTGCGTTGGTTTCAGACCAAATGAAGAACGGCGCAGCAGGTTCCACGCCCCTGCTGTTGGCGTGATTCCTGGCGTTGTCTCGCGAATAAACGCGGCTACTACTTTTGCACCTGAGCTCACAGGAGCCTCCTGTTTTTTGTGCGCTACAGAGCGCGATAAGGAATTTGAAGATTGAGCTGTAACCAGCCATCGGTCTCACCCGCCGGCACAGCAGAAACAGCGAAATAACTCAGTTTTCCGTCGTCCTTGAACTCAAATAGCTCCGTTAGCTGATCGGCCGTCCGGGAGATAAGCAACGTCCCGGAGCCAACCGGAACAAACAGCTGAATGATGAGTAAGCCCGTCCTGTGGACGACTGGCCCATCCCCGATCTCGGTTGTGCCTGCCTGCCCTGCAATGTTGGTGAGACGGGCCCAGATATCGCGGTTACTGGGGTCAAATACCGGACCATTGGGATAATCCACCGCATCAGAGGCAATAGCGGTCTGTGCCGCCATTCGGAAAATGACAGCGTTTCTGATTTCTGTGAGGGTCATTTGTAGGCCTGAATCACACCATTAAACGAGACGGCATAGACGCCTGTCGGCGCTTGCGTTGAGTGGCCATTCTCCAGAGACACGGAGTAAGGCAGGTTCGACTGGATGTAAATCACCGAGTAGGCTGGCGCCTGGTCAATGATATTTTTGCCATTAAGAAACGTCATTGTCCCACGCGGATCCGGTTCGGTCGGGACGGAGTGATCGGGTTCGCCGATGCTGACAAAATGCGATGCCCTGAAGGTTCCTGCGCGATACTCAGCCGGCCGCCTGATATCCATGCTGTCATTAACACGGACTTTCTTCCTGAGCCTTCCGGTTTTGGTCAGGTTAGCAGGAACGGCATAAAGAGATTCGTTCCATTCCCCAACAGCTTTGTTGTATTGAACCGCGGTCGCGTTGATGGCCCACAACTCCGGGTTTCCTACCGGCGACCTTTGAACAATTTCATTCAGCAGTTGAATGGCGATTGTCCGCTGGCGTAGTTTGACATCTTCGGCCACCAGCCCGGCGAATGCCGCCGGGTCAATGTTCCAGCCCTTAGCCATATCACGCCCTCCGAAGTTGAATGGAGTACGCAGCGCCAGCAGAGTCGGCAGAAGCGGTTATGATGTCGTAACGCTGAAGCTCACCCGTAATCGGATCCGGTGCGGTGATGATATGCCCAACGGCCGGCTTATCAGTCACCTCGTTAACCAGGGCGCTTAGCTTCAAATCACCATGCAGAATGTTAACGCCATCGATGCGGCGCAGTTTATAGCGCGCCAGCACTCCACGCCCCGAGTAAGTCACCTGGGTTTCAGTGCCGGTCTCCGTCACCGGATCCCAGGCGCCTCGAACGGTGTAGCTTCCGGCGAATTCGTTAACCGCATCCTGCAGATCGGTATCGAATGCTGCGGCAACTTCAGTTTGTAACTCGTCACGAATACCCATATCACCCCCTCACCAGCCGCACCTGGGACTGACTAGCGCCATAGGGCTTAAGCATGGCCAGCGCCAGCTGCAGGTCCGAATCAAGCAATGCCGAACTGTTGGTACCGAGTTCTGCGAAGGTCTTTGAAACAGAAACGTCGTCAGCGTCAACCGTCTTACTCAGCAATACCCCCGAATCAGTTTTCTGCTGATACAGCCCGCCATTTGCCGCCGACAGCGCCGCATAGGTGCCAGCTTGTTTCACATCGTCAGGAATAATGGTTTCGTGAGTTGCCTTATTGCACGGCAGTTTCAGGTTAAGTCCATTCATCCAGGTATTGGCCATCACCACAGATTTGGCTTTTTTGCTTTCATCTGTCCAGGTGGCACCGAGAATCGAATTGACATCTTCAACGGTGATGAAAGTGATCATGCATCACTCCATTTCTTTCCAGCCGTGCGCCTTCCAGTTCTCCACTTCATCAGGGTGAACGTTGGCGGTATTGGGCGCACCCGGGAATGCCGGGAAATCGGTAACCATCGCCACCAGCTGCGATGTGGTCGATACGGGTACGTTGTTATCCGCCTGCGTAGAAGCAGTTTGCTCAGCAGCTCGTTGGGCGCGCTGCTCTTTTGTTAATCCGGCCATCAGCCCTCCATTTAAAAAAGGGGCCGAAGCCCCTGTTTATCAGCCCAGCAACAGCGCTGAGTGCGCCGACTTAACTGCCGCAACGCCCCAGGACAAACCGACTTCGTAACGCACCTGGCGATACTGGCGGTACAGTGCTACCTGGTAAGTGATGCCAGATACGGGGTCAGTAACGTTCATTACATCATCCGCCGTATCGCCGCCCTGCGGCATTGCCGGGGTTCGGGATGCAAGCAGGAATGCATTGCGATCAAACGCCATGTTTGCGGTGTAGGCGCCACCAGCGGTAATAGCGGTGTTGTCGGCCAGTGACTGACGTAAGCCAGGAGCAGCCAGGGTGATTGCTGTGGCCGTCGCAGCAGCAACAAGGTATTTATTACTGTCCCCGTCAAACGTCACGATGTCACCTGCTGCAAAAGCACCTGTGCCGGTATCAATGGCAATCAGAATATCGCCTTCAGCTTTTGCTCCATTCACCAGGTATCCGGCAGCCGGAGATGCAGCGTGTTTCTTAACATGCGCGGATTCGTGGATGTTGAATCCTTCCAGTCGCCCCACGATACCTTCGCGCAGAAGCGCATCAGTACCGGATTCGTTTACTTTGAACAGAACTGACTGTTTACCGCGGAGGTTTGCGATAGCCGAAGAACCGAGAACCATCTGCAGATCGGTTGTCGGCGAACCGTTGTCAGAGAGAACCTGGCGCGCATTTGCCGCATCCGACAAATCACCTGCAATACCGAAAGGAGCGGTGCCGGCCGTACCAACAGCACGAGAGGATGCGAAATACAGAGCCGCGAGATCTGCATCCATCTCATTAGCCAGCGCGCGAAAAGCCTGCTTAAACTGATCAGCAAGGATGGTGTTGTATGTCCCTGCGGGCCCCAGTGCCAGTTGTTCCTCACCGTTCCATTTGACCGGGGCCATTTTGGATTTGGTGATTTTGACATCAACGGTGCCGATCGTCTGGTCGCCGTCATTTGGCGCAGTAGCCCCCGGGGTAATATCAACAGTGGTTGCGGGTGGCGCAACCGGCGCAGTAACAGTCTGGTCCTTCGCCGCCGCATCAGCTTTCGCATTACGCGATACAGCCGGGATAAAACCGACCTGTTCGCGAGATACGGTATCCAGAGCCGTGAAGATAGTCGGGATCAACCCGGTAAGCGTATTAGCCATGTGTATGGATTCCTTGGAGATTAAAATATAGGGTTGGTTGAGCTATCCAGCTCCGGCACCAGCAGCCATCCGGCGGCTGGCAAAGAATTAATCGACGATGGTGATACCGTCTTTGAGAGTTGATTGCTGATCTGTCGGGCTCAAACTGGTAAACGCATCGCGTTTCATCGTTTTCTGCCCGAGTGAATGCTGAGACTGCCGTGAGCCGCCTCCCTGGTTGCCGCTGGCCTTCAGAATGTGGTCTTTCTGTGGGTACTGCTCCACCAGGAACTCCAGCGCCTCATCAAAGGCCGCCAGTTCGCCCGGCTTCGAGCGGGAATAAATTTTGTTGCCAGAGCCATCATAGGCAACGACTTTGCCGTCCTCGACTTTGAAGGACTGACCGAACCGCGCCTGAAGCATATCTGCCGGAATTGCTACTTTATCTGCGATGAATTTCGAGCCAGAGAACCGGCCGCCGATCATTTCCTGGTAAAGCTGGCCTTCAAGGGTCGTCGCACGCTGAGTAGCTTCATCAAGCTGCGCCTGGAAGGATTTGGTGATATCCGCTTTAACCTGATCAACAGCGCCTGCGTCGATCAGTTTTTTCTGGTCGATTTTAGTCATCATCTCCAGCGCTTCGAGTGCCTTCGCCGGATCACCGATTTTGGCAAACTTAGCCAGACTGGCTTCAGCTGCTTCTTTGGCTTCACGATGAGATTTCGCCTCGCCATTCAGAGAGGAGATTTTCCCAACGGCCTGCACAGCATCAAAACCAACTTCCTGGCCGTCATCGTGGACGTAGACGGGTAAACCGCTGGAATCGACTTCTGCATAGCTTTTGCCGTTAACTTCGACTGTTTTCAGTTTCATGTGGTTACCTTTTCGGTGGTCATCCGACCGTTGCACCGCTCACCATCCGGATCACGGCAATAAAAAAGGCCGCCCGGAGGCAGCCTGATTGAAGACTTAAAAAGCTTTAAAGTCTGGCGTTGCTGAACGCCTGAGCATCCAGGTTACGAAGTTGCTCCAGAGTCAGCCATTCGCCCTTGTCGTTGTAGAAATCATCGGGCAACATGCCGCCGTCACGAATCAGCCGGGCCCGGGTTACGCCAACGATTTGGGACTGTCGCGTGAACGACTGGCGCGAGAACCATCCCTGATAATCGGTATTCGAAGGCACATGCCCGTCCATGCTGGCACGTGAGCTATCTGATATTTGCCCAACAGCAATACCCAGCTCATCAGACGATTTCAGGATGTAGGTTTCGACGCTGCGACAGCAGAAATGGATTTTCCCGGGTCCCTGCAGATACGGCACCTTATGGCCGATCGGCTTGTTATCCAGTGTGTACTTGAGGCGGTCGCGAATCCGACAGTCTTTTGATGTACGGTTATCCAAAGTGGATAACCACTGCTTACCCTTCAAAATGTCATCGTTCGCATCTGCAAAGCTTTTCCTGGCCGTAGAAGCAAGATGCCCCACAGCCGTTTTTGCAATACTGCCGGCATTGGTTCGGCTCATCTGCAGCGCGCCATCCTGATAACCACGGTTAGCATGACCACGGACCTTTCTGGCGATTTGCTCATGCGTATCGCCCAGGAGAAAGCCCTGCCGCACTGTATTGGAAATTCTTGCCATCCTGTCAGCTTCAAGGTTATCTGCCCACTCCGAAAGCAGGCGCCCCTGAAACGGCTGTGCCATCGTAGCTGCGTAAACGGCATCCGGTGAAATGCCCACCAATGGATGAAGCAATAGAACATCATCAGGAATCGCAAACTGGAACAGGCTCAGCTGAAAGCCTGCTTCGTGCTGAGCGAGTTGCTGCAGCTCATCAGATAGTCCCGCGTACATTGACTGCACAGCCTCGCGATTGAGAGCTCTGACACTAACGAGCAGCGCTTCCAGTCGCGACACGGTAAAGCTGTCAGCATCCAGGCTATCCATCGCTACAAGCAATCTGGCTGTCAGTTCCGCATCGCTGTCATTCAGGATTTTTATCATCCTGTTTGCAACGCTGGTGCTGTACCGCGCTATCCATATCGCATGCGCTATCGATTCATCCTGAAGCTTGTCATTCGCCGTTGCCATTTGCACCACCCGGGTTACTCAGTCCGCCGGCCAGCGTGACCTGCTGATTCCGCAACTCGTCGATAACCTCTTCGGGCTTCGCGTCCGGATCGATAAATTTGAGGGTCTGCAAAACGCGAACAGCATCGACCTGACGTATATCACCACCCTGACGGAGCGACTGAACAGCTGTTGCAGCTGCGGCATCAAACGTCTGGGCTGAAACATCCAGTTCGGTGCGTACATCGACATTGCCGCCTTCTTTCTCGCCCAGCCATTCCGCCATAATCTGCAGGATATTATCGAGCGCATCCTCAAGCGAGCTTGCCATGGTGTAGAGAGGTGAATTCTCCTGCATCCGCTCTTCGTGAGTCTGGTCTAAGGATTTAGTCGATGTGTTTTCCGCGCGCAGTAGTTTTGCGCCGGCCTGACGCATCTGGTTTTCCAGATCCTCAAGGGAAATCTTACCGGCTTCAATCGCAGCCCCGGTATGCTCGACATATTCCAGTCCCTGCCGCTGGCGGTCATCGAAACGAGTCGCAGAGGAAGAACCTATCGTCAACGTTTCGCCATCAGCCAGACCGTAAGCCACCAGCAACGGCACGCGAGCGACATGCAGGATGTTGTCCTGTTCACTCTGACTCTGCCAGTGCTTGATATTCAGTAAGGCGAGATTAAGCAGTGGCGGTGAACCGCGCATAAAGCCTGTGCGTTTCGTGTAAAGCGTCACCAGGGGAATGTCATCGCGACTGGTTTCCCACTCGTCGTGAATCTGCCACTGGCTTTCGCCGTTATCACCTTTATTACGGCGATAAATTTCAACCTTGCCCGGCATGATATGGCGTATTTGCTCAACTTTCGTTTGCCCATAATCATCGCCATCAACAATGATGACCTCTCTGATACGCAGATCGGTCAGCACCACTTTCCCTTTAACCACTTTCGATTTCCAGCCGATGACCTGTCGTGGATTAAGCATCGTGGCATATGGGCGGGATCCCGCGGCTTTTTCGTCGGCTTTAGTTTTTACTGCCTCCGGGTCAATTTTCGGGAAATCCACCAGCGCATGTACCAGACCATACTGGAATCCGATGCTGAAAAATTGCTGTGCCCAGACATCGAGCCGGTTTCCTTCCATATCAATATCTGGCGATAGTTCCCGTATTTGTTCAGGAGAGTCCTCACTCAATACCGTCGGCTCAGCAAACACTCGCCCGATGTTTTGTTTAATGGCCTCTTCATAGGCAGGTAGTAACGTTGCCGAAGCCAAACGCTCCTTATAACTTTCAGGATCTTCGTTCGGCCATTTCGGGAGATACTTATTGCCCTGCCGGCGCATTTCCAGCGTGCCGCCCATCAGCGCATCATTAATATCCCATGCCTCAACCATGTCGTTATAGTCGAGGTTGGGCGTTGAAATATCAGGCATGGTTTTACATCCGCAGTTGGGTGACTTTTCCAGTCGGTTTGATGATCGGGAATTGCTTCACAATGAAATACCCACCGGCATCGTTAGGGTGATCGTTATCCGCCGTTTTATCCGGCTCACCGTTTTCGCCCCAAACCTGTTGCTCAAGCGATTCTGTGTACACCGGGCACCGCTTTACATTCACTTTGTAGCGACGTTCACCGTTACCATTGCAGAACATGGCATTCATCGCGTTGATGCGGTCTTTCACTGGCGGGTTTGATGCATTAACAACCACATTGAAGCCGGCCTGCTGAAGCTGAGCGATATCAGTGGCGCTGGCATTGCTGGATTTACGGGAATCGCCGGAAGCGTCCGGGTAGATATAGATTTCACGCACCTTTCGGTAGTCATGGCCGTCATATAGCCAGAACCGCTCTTTGATGATGCGAATCATGTCCGGCGTGTCGTAAGCCTTGATGATTTCAGTAACTGCAAACGGAAGCCCCAGACGTAACACATGAACAACCCCGGCCATCTTCCCGACGTTGAAATCCATACCGATATACAGCGGCTCACCGGGTTGCTCTTCTTCCCGGCAGTTATTCAGCTTACGGTCAAACTGATGGTAAATCGTCCCGCTGGTAAGGTTGGTGAACTGGCCACGGAGATAAGCCTTGATCAGCTCCGGCGGGTATGACTCCATCAGCGACGGGATATAGTCCGGCGGCAGATTCTTTTCATTGTCGAACGTCGAGGCCTGCACCAGGCCGTACAGCGTTGAGAGCGAAGGCTTATCGCGTACAGCCTTTGCGAACTGCTGATAAACGAATTTAAACCCTTCCGGCGTCGTGGTGACGTCGATCCCGTTACGAAGACCGGCCACGTTGTAACGCATACGAGCAATGATTTTTCGCCAGGCTAACTGCGCCTTTTTGGCGGGCATTACGTCCAGTTCATCAATCAGCGCATTACCGATTTTAAAACCAACAATGGTTTGCGGTTTCTCCATCGAGCGGCAAATCGTCGTTCCTCGGTACTGGCGCCCGGCGTAGAAGTGAACCTCTTTGTTTCCCTCGTTGATTTTGACATTCAGCCCCCAGTCGTGGGCCACCTCCTCAACAGTGGGATAAAAGATGTCACGGATCTGCGGATACGTTGGCGCAAAGTAACCCTGGTTGATTTTGGGGTGTTCCCACATCCCTTTGCAGATACCACCACAACCGACCCACGTCTTACCGGAACCGAAGCCGGCGACATAGGCCTTAAATTTGTACTGCATCGCAAGGAATTTGGCCTGAGGGATGTTAAGCGTCGGTGCTATCGCCATCCTCTTCCCTCACTCGTGCATCGACTACGTTGATATTGATTGCAACTGGCGTTGGTTCGTCATCCTCCGGGTCAGCGGCCAGCTCTTTGCGTAATTTTTCGACCTCCAGCTGCCGGCGCTCAATTTCAATCAGCTGCAGACGCTGGGCGAACTCGCTATCAGCCAGGCCGAGCCGTTTCATCACCGCCTCGTACATGCGCTCGCGGCTGATAGCGGTTATCTCAACGCCATTCTTCCCAAGCTTCACACCGGAATAGGCAAGCGCAGCATCCGGCGCCAGCTTACGCGTATCAGCGAAGTATGGCTGGCCGACGCCATCACCATTACAGCGAGGGCATTCCGGGTTAGGTGCGCTGGTGTGGTCGTAACCGTAACCACCAACATCGACGGGCTCACGACGTTTACGCTCAAGCGCTTCGAGCCGCTTCTCTTCGTACTCCACGGCATCACGCCATTGATACTGATGACCGAAGCCCCAGCAGTAACGGCAACTCCCGCGGCGATACTGTGATAGCTGGTTGGCGTCGAACGTTGCCAGGCGCCACATCTGCTCAAGTACTTCATCAGCGCTGCCGAGTGTGCGCACAATGGATGCTTTCTGCTGCTGCGCAATGGCCTGCGCAACGTTAGGATTCGTTAGAAGCTGACGGCCATAGTTTGGGTCGCTATAGCCCGCACGCTCAGCGGCAGCGGTAGCGTTCTGGTCCTTGAGGTATTCAGCAATGAAGCGCTTTACCTTTGGACTCAGTTTGCTCTCCACCAACTCTTCTGCGCACTTTTCCTTTTGCGCAGTGCACAATTTCTTCTGCGCAGGTTTTTGCGCAGTTTGCGCAGTGGGTTTCTTGATGTATCGGCGGGCTGTAGCGTAATTCAGTCCCTGCGCTTCACACCAATCCTTCGGTGATACGCCGGTTGCGGCATGATCGGACAGGAACCGTTGCTGAAGCTCGCCCCAGTCCGGTTTTGCCATGGATTATTCCTATTTAACGTGAGGGAGAAAAAGGAATTACTGATTCTCCATAAAATATTCACTTTTATGTTTTGGAATTAAGGCTCTTTAGTTCAGGAGTTATTATGAAAAGAATTATGCTTGCTGTTTTTGTGATCTGTGGTGCGCTGTCACTTTCAGGATGTATCCTTCCCCCTGGTCCCCATGGAGGCGGACATGGTGGAGATCACTTCCATGGTCCAGAGCATCGTTAACCGCCTGAGGGCTTTCATTTTACAAAAATGAAAAAGGCCGCAAAAATATGCGGCCTTTAGTTACTACCAGCTAGCGTATAAAGAATCTCTCAGGAGCCACCCGGGAGAGGTTCATCTATACGGCTAACTGACCTCTGCCGTTCTGGTGTTGGCAAGCAGAGACGTTATGAGAGTAGTGAGTATTTCAAAATTCACCGGGATAAACAGACAATGATGTCAGTTACCCCGTATAACTGGAAATTGGTGATTGATTGAACTGTCAGCCCAGACGATTTGTCTGATGGTCATTATCACAGGCACTCAGTGAATGCCTGTTGTAATGCCTTAGCTGGCCTGTTCTGCGCCGGTATCAAACAACGCCAGCGCTTCGGTCGCTTCCTGAATCGCTTTACGGGTCTTCGAGACAATCTCGCTTTCCGTGTAAACACGATCAAAGGAGTCTGCGAAAAGTTCAGATTTCAGATAGCTGTCGCCTACCCAGTCAATGGCCAACTTGGCCGCTGCGGTGTCGTAGTTAACTTTCTTGATGATATCCAGGCGGATTTGCTCGGATGCGGTGATCTCTGACATGTCTTACCTCTTTAATAAATAATACATACAGAAAAGCCCTGTATGAGCAGGGCCTTTTATCGTCAAACCTTAGAGAACCAGCGCTACAAGCCAGGTAAAGTAATGACACTTTGACTTTATACTAAAAAACGACTCATATTAGAGCTATTGGTGATCATCCATAAAACCAGCCTGCGATACCAAGGAACATGGCTGACAGAAAACAACAAATTGCAGTTTTATGCATCAATACACCGTAGAAGGCACAAGATATCACAACAAGAAGTACAATAAGGACAGGCCACATACTAAACAAAAGAAGAGCATATGACTCTGAATTATTATAAATATTATTTTGCACTAGCATCATAATCCTTCTACGGTGTTTGAAAGCGTTGCAATGATGCTAATTTTAAATTCCTACAGCGAATTTACAAAAAATAGAAACTACCAAACTAACGAAAAGCCACTCTTACCAAAAAAAATATTAGCAAGAGGATTCAACTGTGACCCAAATATCCAACCCATGAATATAACGCTGCACCGGAACGCAAACAAACACACTTTCAGTTAAACTTACTGACTTTATTATACTGCCCGCGGGAGGAAAAACCTCCCCACGCTCAGGCAATTTGTTAATTTGTTCAGCACCATATCGATAATGCTTTGGAAGTCGCGGAAGTTTGCAATCAATCATAATTAGTAACTCACTTTATAAAAAGTCAATGTAGCATGCATAATGAACTAAAAAACTAACATTGCAAACTATATATTTTTTTTAAAATTAAGCCCATTGCTTCACGAGGAGATTTAGCTGTCCACTTTTCCACTTACCCTCTAAATTTCCTAAGTTTTTTCCTAATATGTTAGTTTTGAAATGGCAGAAATATTATGAAAGTTACAGACGTACAATCAATGAAACAAACCCGCTGAGCTTGTTAAATCCGAGACACATTCTACACTTACTTTTGACTTTGCTCTGCCATGACAAAGTCCGTTGTTTTACCCGTGTGCTCATGGATGAGCCACTTCCCATAACGTCTGACCTTTCATTTTTCTCGCAACCAGTAGAAAAACACCTCAAAACCTCATTAGAATCCGATAAAATACAGCACACTTGCATTTTGTAGGATTCATTCCGCGGTTCTATTTATTTCATTGAAACGTTGAAGCGCTAACAGCCGTCTTCAGGTTGAGCCACAGCCCGACAAGCGAACATGCACGCCTTCTGCATTTCAGTTTTAGCCATACCAATCCAACGGGTATCGGCATCTGATTCTTTGGCTGTATCCAGAAGGTTTAAGAAGTGCTTACTGACACCCTTCAGACGGTTCATCTGTTCAATATCACCCTCGGTTAACGTGCGGTATCCCTTTACGGTGCTGCCATCCCGCGGTTTAGCTTCACTCATTTCGTAGCCCTTTTGGTTTGCTGGGGATATGCAGCAGAAAAAAATCATAAATATCTACCGCTTACGCTTGTTGTTTCTGAGCTGGCTCCTAGGCTAAAAGAGCCATTACATGAAAGACCTTGCGTTTACTTACCCGTGGACCTCAAGGATGAGGCCATTCTTTTAACTCACTGAATAGGGGTAATGCTCTGGCAATTGGCCTGCACTGCTTTGTTGTGCGCTAGGATATCGCGCTTGGTCTGCTTATCCAGCACCTCGATATCGTGGTCGGTCAGGTAGATAATCCGCACCCAGCTGCACGCGGTATCAACAACTACCGGGGCGGGTGAAGTGCTCGCGCAGCTCCCGATCAACATCGTCATCAGGCATATGGCTAACAGTCTGCTGTACATCGCTTGCCTCTTTCGTGACTTCTGCCCTACGTTCTGTCGCGGCGACGGTTGCGGCGGCGTTCTCTTCGGTACGCTGCAGATCGGCTTTGGCTTCTGCCTTACTGGTACCGCGAGCATGACCAATACCGAACGTGCCAGCTATAGCGCCCAGGATGACGACCACCAGCCCAGCAATAATTTCGAAGCTCATCGCTGCGGCTCCTTCAGTTCTTCGGCCTTAGCTTTCAATGCTGGCTGGCGTACGTATTGCGAAAGCACCGCCAGCACCACCAGCGCAGGGCTAATCAACGCAACAATGTTTGGAGGCAGAATGTTTTTAATGTCCGGCGGCAGCATCGCCCAGGCGTGCAGTGCAGCATCCGGGAACGACTGCGCCCACACACCAACCAGCGCGCCGATAGTCCCCAGCTTTACAGACCACGTTTTCAGCAGCAGGCTGGCATGGCCTACGAACTCCAGCCGGGTATATTTGCGCAGCAGTAAGAGAACGAGCAAAGCCACCAGCACGAGCAAAGCGAAGATGATCATCTTCATAGCACGCGCTCCTTAATCCAGCCGTAGAGAAAATCCTCGTTGGCTTCGCGACCCTCCGCAAGTTCGAGGTATCTGGCGCCCTGGCTGCAGTTCAGCGCGCGTAACAGAACCTGTTCCCCCTCTTTCCCTCGGGCTGAAAGATATCCCTTAAGCGCAGTGATGGTTCGGGGGCCAATGGCGCCATCCGGGATCAGATCGGGATACAGCTTTCCGCGCATATTCATTGCCGTCAGCCAGCGCTGAAAGAACTTACTGGCGACGCTGGGCCCCATGTTCACGCCAGTGTCGCAAAGCTCATCTGCCAGTAACGGAGATAAACTTGCCACCTGGTCGAACCGGGGGCTGGTCCAGTAATCGCTGAGCAGGATTTGCTTTGCGGTTTCCCTGGGAAGGTTTCGCATATCACCGGTGTAGCCATGTGCACGGGCGGTGGTTTGTGTGATGCCCCAGCGGGTTGGCCCGCCTTTATCAGAGGGGTGATCGACATAACCACCCTCTTTGCCGAGGATCCCCTCAATAATCTGGTCTGCTGTCATTGTACTTTCACTCCGGTGATTCGTTCCCAGAAATACGTGAGCGCTACGGAACCCATAGCACCACTGATACCGGCAGTGGCCAGTATCATGTAAATACTCAGGCCACCTTCAATGCTGATGAGCCCACCAATAACCCCGGTAAAAGCCGAAACCACAATCTGCGCAAAAGCATTTATCCAGCTCCATTTTGCTTTGCCCTGCTTCACATCCATCAGGAATCGGACAAGGCCGCCCCAACCAGCAATGATCAGCAGAGCTAGCCAGGTGATTCCGGCCATGCTCTCTTTGTCTTGCATATGCTTTGCCATAGGTTCACCTCCGGGTTAACGGGGTGCTGTGTGTTTGAAAGGGATCAGGACCGGCAGGTGGAATACTCATCAATGGTGATTCCAGGTGCCTGAAAGAAAAAACCACCTTGAAGAGGTGGTTGGGGAATTCAACGCGAGCTATGTGCCTGGGGATAGTGTATGGTTGCGGACCATTCATCAGGAAATATCATATGCAACAACGCAAAAACTCAAAAAACAATCGCAACTACCTCATCAAATGTACCTGCCCTGGCTGCGCCAACCAATCAGAACATAGTTACACCCGAGTCCAGAAAGGCTCTGCGCTGATGTGCCCTCACTGTAGTAAGATTTTCACTCAAGACAAACTCCCAGTCGCTTAGGCTTTACATCATCATAATCTCTGGTAAAGCATCCACTGCAGCGCCCGTATAGCTTACAAAAGTGAGCCCATCAGGCAATGTGGCCTGACGAACCCACAGACAGTTATAGGTCTACGGGTCGAACTTTTACGTCATGGCGCCCAGAAGAGAAAAGGCCTACCGGAATGGAAGGCCTTTAGGGGGTTATGCAGTATGTGTGGTGCCAGGTGCTTCCCGGTAAGTCGTTGGTCAGTCACCGTGACTCGCGCTGAGGATTCACTTCTAACTGTTTACGCCCCTCCGCTAGGGGGATTCACCACACATAAAACCTAACATCTCGATAACATCGTTTCAATGCCATACGTTGCAATGACAAGAGATTTAGACATAAAGCATGCTTCGACTCTCCTTCTCATCGCCAGGAGTGTCTCTCAGTTGAAGGTAAAAGGCATGCCAGCAGATGAATGCATAATTATTGTTTTGATGTTTTACGTGAACTGATTAGGAATAAAAAAAGCCCGCTCAGAGAAGCGGGCAGAAAGTAGGCATTCTAGGTAGTAACGAAACGAAAGCACTCCTAATAGTCCGAGCTACCGATTTACCAGGAAGCATTCACTTTTGCCGTTACGTTCTATAAACATAGAAGGGCTACCGCAAAAGTAAACCCACTATGAAATATTCAATATGCTTAGTGACAGTGTGGTGCCGGGTGCCTCCCGGTGAGCATGCCCCAGTCGGCATGGCCCGCGCTGCATTTACAGGTTTCTGTAACTGACTGGTCGCCCCTCCGCACAGGGGGATTCACCACATCAATACGTTATGCTGCAAACATAGCTGGCGTCAATACAATGCCTGTGAAAGACGCCTATCTTACGGCTGCCATCGCAGCGAACAGCGCTGTCGAACAGCTACTAATCGCAGGCATAAAAAACCCGCATTTTATGCGGGTTCCTGGCTTTGCAGCTTGGATTATCTGAATGCTGAATTCAGAGAAACCTCAGCATCAGGTTCATGCGTAATTCTGTTTCTGAGATCCCGGCGAATTATCTCAATGGACCAGAACCACACCAGGTGACCAAATATTTCAGAAACGTTTTCATACCATGGAAGTTCGAACAACGGTGGGGTTAGGCCCATAAGCGGGAACGAAATCATATGGACAAACAGTTGTGCGAGTGCACCTGCAAGCAAACCCTGCCACAGCTTAATTTTTGGAAACACCTCAGCAACTACACAATACCCAACCGCGAATACGATCGAGAATATGATATGTGTTACGCCTACCCAGTTAAACACATGTCCGGCGAAGGTATAGACAGCCGCATTTGGATCGGCTAACCCTAACCAATCACGCAGGAAAATATAAGGAGGGTTAAGGAAGTTTCTGGAGCAATCAATTTGCCCGGCAGCTCGAATTAATGACTCTGGTCCACAGGCACTGGTAAACATATCGACAGGACTACGCGGTGGTAATGGTACTTCAGCACCCCATTTAACAAATGCTGAAACCACCCCAGAAATAAGCCCGATAAACAATGCAACGCCATAATGCCGTCTGCGAGGTTCGGTTCGTACAAAAATATCTTTTAACGCCATAAGACCATCACTTATAAAGAATATTTACAGTTCCTTAATATTCCTTAAGTTTGGCGCATGGGATTTTGATTCAGATCACACTTTATAGCCGATTTCAGGCATTTTTTTTCAAAAACACAAAACCCTGCCGTAGCAGGGTTTATATAAATGTTTTCGTTCAGGCGCTTTATTCCACGATTTAAAATATACACGACAACTTCGGACAAAATCAAGCATCGTGCACTTAAAATGCAAAATAATGTGCCCATTTACTCAATCAGCTGTTGCTCGTTGAAACTCTTTATCTGCCCTCTTCTCTTCCCTCCAGCATAGGTCCACCAGCGCATCGCAGAAAGGTTTCCAGTTGCGTGTCCATGTTCTGATGTGCAGGTCTGGGATAAGCGTCAGAATCGCTTTATAAGCAGCAGTAGACGGCATCGTTGAAAAGCCATTCCCCGAACAGCGCTCACAGATTTTATATATCGGTGCTCCCTGCTCTTTTGTCGCTTTGCGGTCCAGAACCCGGCCAGAACCACCACAGCGGCAGCGCGCGTTAATTTTCCCCTTACCGTCACAGGCTTCACATTTAGCGCTTACGCTAGCTGTTACTTCAGTCCACTTATCCCAGTCGGACGGACGAACAGCACGGGACCTGTTTGCCCAATATGGTGCTTTGCCCCACGGATTAGAAACTTTGCGTTCTGTGGTAGTGGTTTCAATCTGTCCGGTGCCACTGCATACCCTGCAGACTCCCGTTGTTTCCGCGGACCGGGAATACTCCGCAAAGGCAAACTGTGCCAAAATCAGGCAGCAGCGCCCCAGCTCTTTACCAGCTGTTTTGCGTACGTTCTTCGGTGCGGTTTCAATCGCATACCGCGCTAGCGCCTGGACGGCCAACTGCTCATCTGTCTTGCTGATGCCAGTCTTTCCAAAGAACGCTGCCAGCCCGAACCGTGCCCTGCTGCTTGTCACCCCAATACCAGCCATAACATCCGTACCGTTGAGACGATCAGGTGATGTGCTTTTCACGTCGTCGCTGATATGCATACCCTGAGGGCTGAAATGTTTTAAGGACGCTTCGAGTTTCATGCTTTCAGTACCCCCTCTTTTTTCCATATAGCCAATGTTCTGAGCACACCTTCCGCATGCATCAGGCGCAGTTCGTCGCGGGTGTAATCTGTGGTTTTCTTTCTGCCATCGATGAGATCGTGGCATGCATTACAGGCAATAGCCGCCTGGGTATCGTCCGGCTTGAATCCAGTTCCGCAGGTGCCAGCCAGACGGTAATGCGCCAGTACACTGGTTTCCGGGTTGCCGTTGCAGTACCCGGGGATCCGCACTGTGCATTCGCGGCCTCGGGCCGCTTTGCGAAGGTTCGCCATACTCACTCCCACATCCTGTTGCGCCAGCGAGAGTCTGGCCGCGGCGGAGTTTTGTCCTCCACCAG
The DNA here is from genome assembly GCF_040064295.1 of Klebsiella sp. JB_Kp031. NCBI lineage: Bacteria > Pseudomonadati > Pseudomonadota > Gammaproteobacteria > Enterobacterales > Enterobacteriaceae > Klebsiella > Klebsiella sp. JB_Kp031. Next base: position 110,835 of record NZ_JBEAJW010000023.1, on the reverse strand, counting down.
CTGCGCGCTAACGGTCCATGTCATAAAGTCAGGGTTTAAGCTTCGTTCGACCTTTACGCCCCGCTGGCGATATCTCGCCATCAGTTCGTCGGCCTGCTGTGTTGTGCATTCGTGATGGTGAAACCATGAGTGTTTCATCGGCATCACCCCGCAAAACTTAAAAGCTGGTTTGCGGCGTTCTCAGCTTCCTGCAGGCTGTTGAACGAATGAGAGAGGATCCACCGCCAGAGAACATCGAGCGATGCTTTGTACAGTTCCTGAAATTCGCATTCGTCCATGCTGGCGAAAGAAATGCTGCGAGGGTGTTTTTTCAGCGTGCCGTCCGGCAGCTGTATGGCGTCATAGTGGCCTGCTTCTACGATGACCCACGCCCGGTAAGCATCGAAAGATTTGCAAATACTGATATAGCCGGATCGCTTCTCGGCTATTCGGTCGAGATATTGCCCGGCGGCATCAAGTAACGCCGATTCACTCCCGCCATATGCAGCAAGGTATTTGGCGTAACCTGTGATAAGCCTGCGCTCATTAGACGAAATCGCCCCGCCGGTAGGCTCCCAATATTCAAAACCGAGATTGAGTAAAGCAAAGTAACGGCGGTGAAACGCCGGATTGCGGACAAGCTTAAAGTCGGCCTCCAGAACGCAGCCGAGCTTGCATTTTGATTGTAGAAATTCGCTGGTCTCCTGCGTGGCAGGGATCAGTAAACCTTGTGACTGCTTTATTAAGTGCAATTGCGCCATGGTTTCCCTCCGTGGCGCAGTAGGTCAACGGTTGTTCAGGCCGTTGATTTCATATTATCAGAAGGCGGGATAACTCGGTAGCCGAGGCGATGCAGAAAACTGGTCATTGCGTTGAGATTAAATACTCCCTCGTCCTCAAGCAGTGGTCGCATAGAAGTAACACCATTTGCCGTGTATACCAGAACCCGGCCTGCTGCCCTGATGCTGCCAACAACTTCACCTGTAGAACGTTTAACCAGATCGTAGTACTCATTACTCTCATTGCGCATCCCTACCTCCCGGAAGCAAAACCATATACTGTGTTTTTATACAGTATAAATTAATGTTAAATCACTTACATGTGAAAATTTCACGGTAGCGGAAGATATGATGGCAGATGAAGATCGTCCTACAAGCCCCTATTTTCAAAAGAGATTATCGAAATTGAAAGTTTGGGAGTATTGTTTAACTTTCATGGCTAACGGAGTTAAAAGCTTTGCGCGGTTGTCGACGGCATATTTTGTGTATCGTACAAGCCCCTATTTCACTCGATCAAATGGAAAAGGCCAATTTCAGAATTTAATTAATTTCAGATGTATTGGTGTAGCAGAAAAAACTACTGAGTCTTAGGATGCACAATTTGTGTAGTGTGCAATCCCCTATTTACCAGGACAACAAAGAAAACCCGCCGGCGCGGGTTGAATTGATAGAAGTTTATTAAGCAGCCATTCCCTTCTGTTGACATAGATCCGGCAAATTGGCCCGCACCAGCGCTTCAGCGAACGGCGGCGGGACGGCATTACCGCAGCGAGCCACTTGCTTGTCCTTCGCGTATTTTACGCCGCGGTAATCCTGGTCAATGATGTACCACTCCGGAAAGCCCTGCGCCCGGTAAAGCTCATGCGGTTGCAGCATTCGCATCCCGATATCAACGATGCGGTAAACAATGCCCTTAATCGTCACCAGTTCGCTGACGCCAAAAGAATTTAGGAACTTTTTAACTTGGTCCGCACGCCGCTCGTCGTAATCATTAGCCGCCAGCAGCGCGCTAACCTCTCCCACATGCTGACCTCCAGCGGTGATTGTCGGCATCGGTTCATTGGTGCGCTGACCATCACGGCAGGTACCACGCAATTTTACCAGGTGCGATGTCACAAAAGCGTGATGATCGACGGTAGTCACTGAGTGAGCTGGCTCATCAAGCGCAACGCCTGGACCGGCGTAGTTCCCGCCATAGTGTTTCGCCAGGAACGCAGTTGTTACGGCAAACTTATTGCCCCCAGCTGTAACCGTACCCAACGGTTTACCAAGATTGAGAACCCGCGGCGATTGCCCTACCCGCTCGCCATACCCCATCTGAATAAGCGTAGCGGTGACTAACTGAGACTTACCCCCTCCACCAGCGGTAATCGTGGCGCTAGGCTCATCTGCCCGGTGGCCAATGCTTGCGCCGAACTGGCGGGCGATAACCGGGGCAACCACGCATGCTCGGGATTGCTTTAAGATGGTATGAACTGGTTTGTTGAGTGGACGCGGTTTAGCCTGGTACTGGCTACCACCATTTCCAGCCATAAACGGTGCCAGAGTAGGTACCGCCAACGCGTAACCATGAGTTTTGGTGATTGTCTGTATTGGTGAATATAACCCCTGCCCACGGAAACAATCATATTTACCGCGTGTCGTAGTGTGGTTGCATTTAACGATGAATGGGTTATCGCTATCGACCACAAATCTCTGGATACCCCGTGCTATACGCTTCAACGTATTAACTGCAAGCGGCTTTTTGCGGTCAAATATCGATGGTGCAGGAATAGACCAGTCGATGCATTCAGCAGCTGTCCGCCATGGCGTCAATTTTCCAGCCTGCACCGCCGGTGATTTCGGATCCCCGTGAGTAGCTTCTGGCCAGACTATCGGTTTTCCGTCCCTTCGCATCACCATGAAAAAGCGCTTACGAATAGTTGGTGCACCATAGTCGCAGGCGCGCAGCTCGCGATAATCGATGTCATAGCCCAGCCCGGTAATCAAGCGCCTCGCCTGTTCGCTATCCGGCGACAACTCCAGAAACTCGCAGCATTCCAACAACGCAGGGTGATCCGCAGGAACTCCGGATGTCAGCATGCCGACGAATGCCAGGAACGTTTCGCCAACACGGTCCGGATCCGGACGCATTTCCGCCGCCAGTAGTGGACCCCACGTTTTAAACTCTTCAACGTTCTCCAGCATCATTACCCGCGGACCAACATCCAGCGCCCAGCGGATAACGATCCACGCCAGCCCACGAATCGCTTTTTCAACTGGTTTAGCCCCTTTTGCTTTGGAAAAGTGGCGGCAGTCCGGCGAGAACCAGGCCAAACCAACATTGCGGCCGGCAGTCGCTACTTTTGGACGCACTGAATAAACAGACTCGCAATAGTGCAGAGTTCCCGGATGATTGGTGGTATGCATAGCTACAGCGTTTGGGTCGTGGTTTATCGCGATGTCCACGCTACGCCCAATCGCCATCTCGATGCCCGTACTCGCCCCGCCGCCGCCGGCAAAGTTATCAACGATGATTTCGCTCTCTCTCACACGTATTTCTCCATGGTGCTGGCCAGCGAACGGGCCGCGGCGATAATTGACGGTACCGGCATTTTTTCGAGCCACATTCTGTTGATATGGTGCTGCAGTCGTTGCTTGTGGTGCGCATGGAGAACCCCGGCGCTTTCTACTTGAGACAGAACCATTGCAACCTCGGCGGGCCAAACGGTTTCAGGAACATCCACCAGCAACAACTGCTCCAGCTCCAGAATTCGCTTACAGGCATATTCCAGTGAAGGATCCACTATTTCACCTCCTGCGGGGCGGCTATCGGTTTACCCGCAGAAATTACTTCTTGCACATCCAAAACACGCTGAAATACAGGGCTGCCAAGCAGGCTGTAATTCATCCCGGTAGCGGCCTTTGGCACCATCCCAAGCCGTTTCATGTCAAAATCGATCACGGCGCGCTGATCGCGGAACAATCCCAGACGACCATGCCGGACAACCTCGCCAGTCGCTTCTGCTTCGGAAAAATACCGCTGGACAGTAGCGCGGCTCAGCCCAAGTTTTTTCATTGCCTCGGCGGTCGTGAGTCGCCCCTGATGTCTGGTGATCCGAATCACTGCGCGGACGTACTCTCTGCGCTCAACTGCTGACAATGCTCTTGCCATACATACCTCACTTAACGACACGCAAATGGCGCACGTTTTTGCGATAGCTGTCCCATTCAAAATTCACCCACATACCGCCGTCCATCTGGAGACGGTCAAGGATCCGCATACCCAGTGTTTCCTTCAGCGATTCATAGTTCAGGTTGGTTAGGATGCCGACAGGTCGCATGGAGGACAGCCGGCGATCGATAACCTGATTCAGGATGACTTTTTCACCGCTGCTTCCGCGCTGAATACCCACCTCATCCAGAATAAGCAGGTCCACATGGCATAAATCATCCAGCAATGACGCCTCTGACTGCCCTCCGTCATAACATTCCCGAACACGCAGCATGAGATCCGGAATGGTTACCACCAGCACAGAGCGGCCACCAGCCAGCAGGTGATTTCCGATTGCCGCCGCCAGATGGTTTTTCCCGGTGCCTGGCGCTCCGCTGAATACGAAGCTCGCAAACCCTGAGCCGAATTGCTGCGCGTAACTCTTCGCCATCGAGAGCGCCCGACGCTGGCCATCCGACTCAACCTGATAGTTAGCGAATGTGCAGCCGCGGTGCAGATCCTGAATTCCTGCACGTCCAAAGATTTTCTCTGCACGTGCGCGCTGGTTTTGTTTTTCCAGTTCCTCACAGCGCTTACGGCCTTCTTCGGCTTGCCAGGCACGCCATTCATCAACGCTGCCAAATTTTGGCTGAACGCCATGGGGAATGAGTTTTTTCAGTCGCTCCAGTGCATTCCCGGTACCAATCATGTTTTTCATCGCTACCCCCTGAATCCCGATGGGATGGTTTTGTCAGGTTCCGAAATCTGATTGGGATCTCGTGCGCCTGGCGCCTGCTGAATCGCCCACGGTTCGCTGAAATGCATGCCAGGGCCAAAAAACGTTTTCGCCTGTTTCACGTACTGCGTGTTGAGGATTCCCTCGGCTTCAACGAAAGCCGCGTAACGCTCCACACCTGCGAGGATTTCCGCCGTAGTGGTTCCATCCCTGATTCGGGCATTCCAGGCTTTGAAAGCATCTGACTTGCTGTTTCCCCCTGCCCGCTTGGGATAAACCGACCAGACCTGCTCGAACTCATTCGGGTATATTTTTTGGGGTTCAGGTTTATCGCCTTCGTCCTGTTTCTGATCGTCTGGGGGTGTGGCGGAGCCATGCCCCGAACTATCTTCTTCCTGATCCTGTTCCTGCTCCTGATCCTGTTCCTGGTTAAGGAACGGTTCGAGAACCCTTTCGGAACCCTTTAGTTTTGCGATACCGATGTGGGATATTGCCGATGCTAAAACCCGCGCCAGCTCTGGCTTCACCGTAGATTTGTCCGGGACCTGATCAAACAAACGAAGTGCTGCAATTCCCTGGTTTGGGTTTTCAACTGAATTCCAGGTCAGAAAGTTACGAATTAGCACCCATTTCGATGACGAATCACGCGTTGCGAAACCGTTAGCCGATAGCTCATCAAACCCTTTCGAAACCCTTTCAGGAGTCCAGGCTAAGTCTTCCGAAACATATCCATCAGGCAGCCTGAAGCATCCGATCATGTTCGTGTGTTGCCCTGTGAGCAGATACAGCGCCAGCAACCTGGCATCATCCGATACCCGGCGCATTCCATCGCTTATCCAAAATGATGTATGCACCTTGCCGTAATCACGCATAGAGACCCCGTTGTTGCTTAAACTGGTGTATTTTCATCACCAAGCACCCACCGCAAAGCCGCTGCGTATTCGCCGCTGGCGGTTTGAAGTTGCTGGGTGATTTCCTTACGGGATTTGAGACGAGGCTTTGTGTTGCCGAGGACAGCGCGCTGGCGGCGAGCTTTCTCGTGGCCAGTTACACCCTCTGCCGCTGCCTCTAACTGTTTGACAGTTTCCCGTTGCTTTTCCGGTGGCATATCGACCAGCTGACGCGCTTGAGTGACAGTGACTTTTCCAGCCTCAACCGCCGCCTGGACGGCCTGCGTCGCATCCAGTAGAGCCACGGTTGCCTGAACCGTTTTTACGCTGCAGCCAAAAAGCAGGGCAATGTCATTTTCGTCATGACCGTATTCCATCTGCTGAACCATTTTTTTGGCCCGGCCCAGTGGGGTATCTGGTTGCGTTATCTCGTTTTCGCTGACCATGTATTTGGCCATTTGAATTGCTGAGCCGCGCTTAGCTATACCGGGTACCGGCCAGGGTTCCAGCCCTGCCCGCTTTCTCCTGGCGTTTGCTTCCTTAGCGTTCTTTACGCGCTGCCGACCTGCCACCACGCAGGTTTTCCCTGTCTCTGGGTCCTTCCACACGATAATCGGTTCGAGTACCCCAAGCTCCATGATGTTGAGGATCACAGCTTCATTAAGCGGTAGGTGTACTCGTTCGTCGTACAGCGGGTGTGTTGTATCGGTAACCAGATGCAAACTTTCCGGTTCGAAAAACAGAACATTGCTTTTGCCGCTGGCGCCATAAGCGTCGATAGAATTTTTAGCCATGGGCGCCCTCGTTATTGATATTCAGTTGGTTCGTGTTCATAATTTCCCCTGTGAATTTATCCAGTTAATTCGCAACGAAAGCCGTAGGTGTTGCAGCACCGCGGCTTTCACCTTTCTGAACTCCAGCATCACGTCACCCCCAGCATTGAAGTGACAATGGCCATCAGTGGCACTGTTAACTCCGGATCTATTCGGAACATCTCGACTATTCCCTCGCTCAGTTCTTTCAACTTCTGATGGCGTGGTGCCCCCATAACAACGGCAACCTTCGCTTCGCTGGTTTCTTTCTCCAGACGAGCCAGTCGGGACATAAAACTCTCTTCGGGCAATAGGCGGTGTCGGTATTCCAGAGGAAGAACGGCCATGATCGCCGGTGTAAGAAGGCGAACGTACTCGCGATAGCGCTCAGACTCGGCCGGGTTGTCCAGGTAGCGAAAAAGCTTCTGTCGGGCACGGCTGATGTCATCAGGAAACGCGATCTCCTCGCCGCCCTGCTGTCGCCATTCCTCGACGATGTACGCAGATACAACATCCTGCCCAGCAGCTGCAGCCCAGGCGCGAACGGCTGAGCGAATGTTGTCGTGCTCTGCGACTATCGGCTGATTTCGCTTTATCAAAGCGCCGGTCTTGAATCCGGTATTTTGTTGAAAGGACATGATTTGCATGGTCAACCTTCCTGTTTCGGCAGGCCGTCTGTTGGATTTGGATAGAGATCTGGGCGCAATTCGTGGGGAGTGACACCTGTTATTTTGAAAATTGGGAAGATATAGCTTGGCGGGACGATCCCATGATTCCGATTCTTCCAGTGACTAACGGACATACTCGTTACGCCAAGCGCGACACTTAGTTTCCTAGCTGAACCAGCGGCTTTTATTGCTTTATCTAGTGCGGACATATGTTTCTCCTGTTAAACAACAACAGAAGTAAACCACAGATTTATATTATATGCAAAGAATAGGTTTATTGCATGTATAAACCAAATATTTACAATGATTTTATGAGAAAAGAAGAACCCAACCTCGTTCTGGTAGAGCGCCTTACCGAGATCACTGATCGCGGCGTTACTAAAGCAGACATGGCACGTATAGCTGGAGTCACCCCTCAGGCCGTAAACGGCTGGTTCAAAAAAGGCGTGATTAGTAAAAAATCAGCACTAGCAATAGCTGACGCTGTTGGTATTTCTGTTGCATGGCTACTCGGTGAAGACGTTGGCGAAAAAGACGGACTCAAGCCAGACGAACAGCGCCTACTGGAGCTCTATCGCCAATTGCCAGAAGAAGAACAACAGAACATGCTTCGGATCGTCTCTCTGCGCCTTAAGGAACTCGACGTGCTGTACGCTAAGTATATGGGGCGACGTATCAAAAAAGATGATGTTTAGTAAGCTATAAATCAATTTATACCAATCTACTTAGTTTTTTCCGGTCCTTTCTTTGTAGTTGGTTCGATAAAGTGAAGCAGGTTAGTGCCCAAGATGTGTTGGTGGAACAATACGAAGGAAAAATTGTGAGTCAAGTTGAATTTGAAGACTGAAGAGAACATAATTTAACCAAGTGTTCTCTGGGAGAAAAGTCATGATTCGTAAGCTATTAAAACAACTCAAAAATGATCCACCAAAAGCAGGCGTGGATGAGTTGCAGCAGATTTATGACGAGATAGAGGAACAGCAACAAAAAATTGCTGAGGAAAGAACTAAAATCAAAGAGGAACATCGTGATGGCTCAAGACTCACAAAACATCGATTCACTATTTGATTATTTTTACTTTGACAAGGAACGAGTGAGTGCTTTAACTGCTCAATTATTTCCTGCAGGTGTTTTGAACTCAGTAAAAAAAACATCACATGAATCTGAAAATGGTCTTAAAGAATTAAAAGCTGGACTACCTCTAATTGGAGCACGAACCAATGCTGCTGAAGCATCGGCGCGTGGACAGGAACAAGTTTTCGATTCTTCATGGAGTCTTCCATTAAACCTTTTGGATAAGCTTTCAGAGACCAACAGAATTAAAACAAACCTTCATGAAGCTAAACTTGGAGATATAGTATTAATTAAAGGCATGATGAAAATATTTGATGCCCAGATGGTTCATCTTTGCATGCCAATAATAAAAAAAATTAAGTTAAACGAGTTGAAATCGGCAAAGAATAATCAAGAAAAAAACACTTTAAAACAAGAGATTGCGGGTCTTGAAAATGCCGAGGAAATGGTAAAAATACTGCCTCCAACTACACACATTGATTTTGCCGATTCTTTTGGAAATCTAAGCTGGATGTCTGTCGAACCATCTAACTTAACAACTACACTAAGTGATGTATCATTAAAATACGGACCATTTATACCAGGGGAGTGGTATATTCTTTGCATCGTCGATGCGTACGCTGATGATAATAAGGTCGATAATCCTGATGCGCCATACCCCGATGTTACAAATGAATTAAAGCGCGGAATGGAACCTATGTTATTGATGATGAGAGGTCTAATGGGGCGCCCGTTAGGTTCATTCGGGATTACACCGTTGATAATATTTCGCGGGGTCGCTAATCATTAACCCTACTTTTATAGCAATCCAGCCACTGTGCTAGATTTTATATAAACATCTTAAATTTCCTATCGCTTCAAAACTTTGTCTCAATTTCACCACTCCCGGCCATTGTGTCGGGTTTTTTTTGCCTGCGATTCACCGACCATCTCTCAAAAAACACGTATGCAAACCTATGATTTACTCCGCGCGTAAACCCACCATTGACACAAATATAAACCAGTGATTTAATGTTAATCTCTAAGACGCACCACGAACCACCCAGGCAGGACGCCCACGAAGTAGCTGCCGGCGGCATACGAATCACCGGATGAGGTGGGAGATCAACGCGCAGTAGGTTTAAACGTTCCGCTGGCCGGCGACAAGGCAATGAGGGTGAGATGAGTAAGGTAAAGGTGGCGCCTATTGAACTCGAAATAGACGCCACGGAGGTAATCAATCAGGTCGAGGAACTACTGGGGTTACTTGAGCTTCCAGCCCGTTCCCTTGAAGGCATCCCTGAGGATGTCGTCAACCTGCTTTTTGACAACATCCGTCCCTTGCTTAACGACATCGTCCTTAGTGATTTCTCGACCACAGTTGGCACAACTGACGCCAACAAAATTTGTATCAAAGTCGAAATCATCGGGACGCTTGAGCATCTCGCTTCCGCAATCAGGGCAAGCAACTTTCATCGTTGTCAGTTTTGACATTTTTATTTCCTTGCTGGCTGTGTGAGAACTACCAGCATACCACCGAGCCTGAAGTGGTTAAAAGACAGGCATAAATGAGGAATTGGAATGAGCAAGCAAGGCATCAAAGCCCTGGTCATTTCGGCAGTTATTGGGCTCTTCATCTGGATCGCGCTTTTCAGCGCACTGGGGGGATTGTTTCTATGAATGATTTCGCACGCAAACCCGCTCGTCAGCAAGCTATTCGTTTAAGTCCGCTGTCAGCTTTCATCCGCCGGGTGTGCTACATGCTCGCGCAAAAAGGAGCCCCTTCATGAGCACGATGTTTGCCCTGGTTCTCACCGTCAGCATGCTGACGGGCGGTAATCAGGATGTCCTGCTCGGCGTTTACGACACTGAGAATGACTGCAAGGCTGCTGCAGAAGAGCAACACGTGAAAGCTGAATGTTATCCACTGAAAGGCGTACTGGACGAGCATCCGGCCGGGTTCACGGTGCAAATGTAGGGGGGAGAATGCAGAAAAAATGCGGTTACTGCCGTAAAGCGATCGAGGGGAAACCAGTGGTGAGCACCCTGTTGTACCTCCAGGGGAACCAGCTCGCAAGGAAACAAAAAGAGTACTGCTCTGAACGCTGCGCCTCTTACGACCAGATGGCGCACGAGAGCTAACGTAAACCCGCCGAAGCGGGCTGTACGTCCGGTGCCACCGACCAAAGTTACACCGGAAATTACCAAAACCAATGACCACCCTAAATGGGCGCTACCAATGGCCCGGGGGATTCTACATCCAAAATAGAGGCTATCACATGGAATATTTTTATCTGATAAAAGCGACTCAAAAATCGGGTAAATCTGATGCCGTAATCTGGCGCACTAATAAATCAGAAGCTCGCGCCCTTCTGCAGCTGGACGTCGATCTGGAAGACGCTGGGATCGAAACAGGCCGCGGCAAAGACTATCAAAAACCAATTCGCACCGATTTCCCGGTATTCAATGACCTGCCGGCGGAAGGTGTTCTCGATTACTCATGGTGCGAACGCTACCAGCTCGGCGACGATGGTCGCACCTGGGCTCTGAAGCCAGGTCAGGTGCCTGCGGATCATCACATCGATGATGCCGGAGTAACCTCTGAGGCCGTTACTGGCGAGACCGTGGAAACTTTCGGTAGTGATGAATACCAGGACGATTCCAGCGCGCTTTTTAACGTGACCGAGCTCCCCTTTCGCGCTCAGCTGCTGGCGCAGTACATGGCCGAAGAACGTCACGTTTATCATATCAGCATGCCTCACCGGCAGGAGCTGTCAGCTCTTGAAATGGACACTGATAACGCAGCCGTCCAGGATCTGATTCTGGTCGCCGAGAATGTCCCTGAAATCAAAAAATACGATATGCCGGCGCTCTGGAAATTCACCAGTGCCAATAAAAAAGTCTTCCCGGAAGGGAAGCGGCATGAGCTCGGCAAGCGTATCCAGTTTGCAAAGCTGTGGTTCGCCACGAACGCGATTGACCGCGGCATTCTCACCAGGGAATGGGCTGCCGGTAACTGTATTTCTTCAGTTATGAAAACTGATGCAGGAACTAATGCTGGCGGCGGTAATAAAACCGATCGCAATCCCGACTACACCCATACCCTTGATACGCTCGATGTAGAAATAGCCCTGGCCACAATGCCAATGGATTTCGATATCTACAATTTCCCGGCATCAATTCACCGCCGGGCCAAAGAGATCGTCCAGAAGAAAGAAAGTCCGTTCAAGGAATGGTCGGCTGCCCTGCGCAAAACCCCTGGCATCCTGGATTATTCGCGTGCGGCGATTTTTGCACTAATCAGGGAAGCATCCAGCGGAATAACTCCTTTTCCAGATCGGTTGCGTGGCTACATCAACGCAAATCTGACTGAGCATAAGCATGACGCCCCTTCCCCTGAAACGCTTGCCAAGGCAGGGCATATTTCATCTGCCGCCGTCACTCTGGACGCTATGAAAAAGGCTATCGATGGAGATGAAGGTGTGCCTGACCTGGAAACTCTCCCAACTGACTTTCAGGTAATTGGCACCGAACTGGTGAAAGAAGCTCAAAAGAAACGTCCTGACGCTAATCAGGTTCTGGCCGCCGAACGTGGCGAATATGTCGAAGGTATCAGTGACCCCACGGATCCGAAGTGGATAACCGAAGACCTGACCAAACCCAGAGCCCCGGAAATTGCTAATCTCGGCGGCGGAATGTTTTCAATTGAAGGCCTTATGACTTCACCGGCTACTAATCCCACCGAAGAAGGAACCACCAGCAATGTGCAGATGGAGGCGGATCAGTCAGTCAAAAACGAAATTGATAGTTCGGTATCAACAGGCGAAGGCGCTGATGAACCTCCTGCGCAAACAACTGCCGTGAACATGAGCAAAATACTGGCTGAACGCTGCCCGGATCTTACCGCCGAAGTGCTGAAAAGCCAAGTTTCCGAGAGTGCTCATAGCGATGAAGAGGAAGAGGCTGAACAAGCAGCGCCAGTATGGCCGGAGTATTTAGAGCCAGGTCGATATGAAGGCGTGCCAAATGAGGTCTACCACGCCGCTAACGGTATTAGCTCCACGATGGTTAAAGATGCGCGGGTTTCGCTGATGTATTTCGAGGCGCGCCACGTATCCAAAACTATCCAGAAGGTACGCTCCCCTGTTCTGGATATGGGCAATCTGGTGCATGCACTGGCACTGCAGCCTGAACAACTGGAAAAAGAATTCAGTATCGAGCCGGAAATCCCGGAAGGCGCCTTCACCACGACTGCGACGATCCGCGCGTTTATCGACGAATACAACAACGGGCTTCCGGTTTTGCTCAGCGCAGATGACATCAAGAGATTCCTGGAAGAATACAACGCGACCCTGCCCGCCCAGGTTCCTTTGGGTACATCAGTTGAAGAAACCGGCCAGGGTTATATGTCTTTGCCTGCTGAGTTCCAGCGCATTGAAGACGGTCAAAAGCAAACCGCTACCGCAATGAAGGCATGCATCAAGGAATATAACGCTACTCTGCCCGCACAGGTGAAAACCAGCGGCACCCGAGATGCCTTACTGGAACAGCTGGCAATCATTAACCCTGACCTGGTTGCTCAGGAAGCACAGAAGGCGCAGCCGCTGAAAGTATCAGGTACTAAGGCGGATCTGATTCAGGCCGTGAAATCGGTAAAACAGGATGCCGTGTTTGCCGATGAGCTGCTGGATGCATGGCACGAGAACCCGGAAGGAAAAGTGCTGGTTACCCGCCAGCAGCTGGCTACGGCACTGGCCATTCAGAAAGCACTGTTGAATCACCCAACCGCTGGCAAGTTGTTGACGCACCCGAGCCGTGCCGTCGAGGTGAGCTATTTCGGCATTGATGAGGAAACCGGGCTGGAAGTTCGCGTGCGTCCTGACCTTGAGATAGACATGGGCGGCCTGCGCATCGGTGCGGACCTTAAAACCATCAGCATGTGGAACATCAAGCAGGAAGGCCTGCGCGCGAAACTGCACCGGGAAATCATCGAGCGCGATTACCACCTGAGCGCGGCTATGTACTGCGAAACCGCAGCCCTTGACCAGTTCTTATGGATATTCGTTAACAAAGACGAGAACTACCACTGGATCGCCATTATCGAGGCATCCGAAGAACTGCTGGAACTCGGCATGCTGGAATACCGCAAAGCTATGCGCGCGATCGCGAACGGTTTCGACACTGGCGAATGGCCGGCGCCAATCACTGAGGATTACGCCGAAGAACTCAACGATTTTGATGTGCGCCGTCTCGAAGCGCTGCGCGTACAGGCATAAGGGGATATGACGATGGAAAACACCAATATTGTTACCACTGAGCAACAGGCTCCAAATACCATTTCTGCCAGTAACGCCATCTTCAACGTGCAGGCACTCGGCCAGCTAACGGCATTTGCAAACCTGATGGCAGATTCTCAGGTGACGGTACCTGCACACCTCGCGGGTAAACCAGCCGATTGCATGGCGATCGTTATGCAGGCAATGCAATGGGGCATGAATCCCTACGCAGTAGCGCAAAAAACGCATCTGGTAAACGGTGTGCTTGGGTATGAAGCCCAATTGGTCAATGCGGTAATCGCCAGCTCAAGCGCCATTCATGGCCGCTTTCACTATCGTTACGGAGGCGACTGGGAGCGCTGCACCAGGACTCAAGAGGTCACCCGGGAAAAGCACGGCAAAAACGGGAAATACAATGTCACCGAGCGTGTACGAGGCTGGACAGATGAGGACGAAATCGGGTTATTCGTCCAGGTCGGCGCGATTCTGCGCGGTGAATCGGAAATCACCTGGGGGGAGCCACTTTATCTCTCTGGAGTCGTCACACGTAATTCTCCTTTGTGGGTTTCTAACCCGAAACAGCAAATCGCTTATCTGGGCGTCAAATACTGGGCGCGGCTGTATTGCCCGGAAGTCATCCTGGGTGTTTACAGCCCGGATGAGGTTGAACAAAGGACCGAGCGAGAAATAAACCCGACGCCGGCGCAAAGAATGTCTGTGGCAGAGATCACCAGCGGAACAGACATCACCACCAGCGCGCAGGATTCAGCTCTCAATATTGATTCCCTGGCAGATGATTTCCGTGACCGCATTGAGCGCGCCGAATCGGTCGATGCAGCAAAAGCCATCAGGGCGGATCTGGATAAAGAGAAAGCTGTGCTGGGCACTGTTCTCTTCACCGAGCTGAAAGGTAAAGCCGTGCAGCGTTATTTCATGGTTGACGCCAGAAACAAAGTTGAGGCCGCGATCAACTCTCTACCTAATCCCGGAGAACCGGAAGCCGTCGAACTGTTCGCTAAAGCTGAAGGCATTCTCAACGGCGCGAAACGCCACCTCGGTGATGAACTGTATGACCAGTTCCGCATCACCCTGGACGACATGAAACCGGAATACGTGGGCTAACCAGATCGGGAGAGGAAACTTTCCCGATAAAGGAATGTATATGCGATTGATTAACCGAAGCAGACACTCCCCTCTGGGCCGCCAGGCGTGCGATGCCGCGCTGGCAAAACACGTTGAGCTTTATGGAGCTTACGGGCGACAGAAAACGAAGAGAACTTATACGGTGGTGGTTCAAGGCTCAAAGATCACTGTAGAAGTTGTTAACAGAAAAAGTAGCTATGTGGCCACAGCCATGAGCTGCGCACGCCGGCTACACCATCTGCCTGGACAATGTAACTAAGGGGTTTTTATGACTAATACATCTCATAAATCAGATGAAATTTTGATAACCGATGACGTTCTGTCCAGATACAAAATATCGCGCAGCACACTCTATTTCTGGAGCACCCCATCCCGGATGCCCTCTTACTTTGCTCAGCCATTCCCGCAGCCTAAAATAAATGGCAGCCCTAAAAGGTGGAGACTTTCAGACTTGCTGGCCTGGGAAGATAACGTGGGGATCAAACCAGAGACTGACCAACCAGCTTCTCAAGATGATCCTGCCAAACAGCAAGCCAGTGACGCTGATCATCCAGATAATCATGCAGGTTATAACGTGCCATGACACCTGCCATATGATGGCCAAGCAGTTTTTCCACAACATGTGGCGGCGCACCTAA
This sequence comes from Klebsiella sp. JB_Kp031, assembly GCF_040064295.1. Classification (NCBI taxonomy): domain Bacteria; kingdom Pseudomonadati; phylum Pseudomonadota; class Gammaproteobacteria; order Enterobacterales; family Enterobacteriaceae; genus Klebsiella; species Klebsiella sp. JB_Kp031. Next base: position 95,668 of record NZ_JBEAJW010000023.1, on the reverse strand, counting down.
TTCAGAAAGGCGTGTCGCCACTGTTCGCCTGAGGTCATGGAGAGACCAGGGTTTCATGCCTGTTTTAGCTATAATCTGAGCAGAAAACAGAGCGACGTTTGGTTGTAGTGGCGGTCTGTCATCTTCTGGCCCCCTGTAACGTGACAGTGTCACAACGTGTTTTGAAACTGACGTTTCCTTCTCTGCTAACATCATTCTTACTACTGCCTCGGGAAGTGCCCTTCTGACCGATTTCCCGGTTTTATAATCGCTTGACGGAATGGTCCACGTTTGCTCATGGAAATCGAACCACTCCCATCTTGCTGTTCTGATCTCTGTACTCCGACAGCCAGTCATGATGAGAAACTTCATTATCAGCTGTTGTCTGTACTTCAATTCAGGAAGGATATTCCAAACTGTTTTGATTTCCTCATCACTCAATCTCCGATCTTTTACGGATGCTGTGAGACCTACGTCAGAGCGCCTAAGGCTCTCAATTGGGTTCACATTAATTACCCCTCGATTGGAGCAAAAACGGAACGTACGCTGCATCAGTCCAAGCATCTGACCAGTGACAACTCTTCGCCCCATGCCATCAAAAAGGTTAAGCCAGTGCGCTTTAGTGGTCTGATCAACAATCATGTTCCCCAGCACAGGCGCTATATGGTTATTGAAGTCCCGTCGGTTAACCTTGATTTTCACAAGACCTTCAGGGATGCAGTAATACTTTTCCCAGTAATCGAAAGCCTCTTTAACGGTGAGCGCTTCGACTTTTTTCTGTTTCTCCAGAACTGTTTGCCGTCTCGGATCGAGTCCTTCTGTCAACCACGCCCTGAACTGCTGTCTACGTTCGCGAGCTTGAGATAAGGAGGTGGTGGGATAATCGCCAATCGTTAGCTGAGCGGCTTTCCCGTTCCATCTGTAGCGGTAAAAGAATGTTATACTGCCGGAAGTAGACAACCGGACATTCAGACCATGAGCGTCCGAAATGACCTCGATCTGGTCTCTCTTTTTGCCAAGAGCTTTTCTTAATTTTGTGTCGGTAAGCAATGTGTACACTCCGGAAGACGATATACACATCAGTGTACACATTTTACTTAAATTGATAACCTTCAAATCAATGCAGAACACACAAAATTAAAGCACTCTATGCTGGCAAGATGTTGTTATTAGCGGGATTTTTGAAAAGACTTAAAGCATGACTAACAAACTTAAAACGGATTCATATGCCCTACGATAGCGTTTATCTGGAAAAGCGTCCGCCCGGCGCGCTGCGCACCGTATGGCGTAAATTCTATGGCGACACCACGGCGATGATCGGCCTGTACGGCTGCGCGGGGCTGCTGCTGCTCTGCGTCTTCGGCGGCTGGTTCGCCCCCTACGGCATCGACCAGCAGTTCCTCGGCTACCAGCTGCTGCCGCCATCGTGGTCGCGCTATGGCGAAGTCTCTTTCTTCCTCGGGACCGATGACCTGGGGCGCGATGTGCTCAGCCGGCTACTGAGCGGCGCGGCGCCGACCGTCGGCGGCGCTTTTGTCGTCACCCTCGGCGCCACGCTGTTTGGCCTGGTGCTGGGCGTCATTGCCGGATCGACCCACGGCCTGCGCTCGGCGGTGATGAACCATATCCTCGATACCCTGCTCTCCATCCCCTCGCTACTGCTGGCCATCATCGTCGTCGCCTTTGCCGGGCCGCACCTCAGCCATGCGATGTTTGCCGTCTGGCTGGCGCTGCTGCCGCGGATGGTGCGTTCCGTCTACAGCATGGTCCACGATGAGCTGGAGAAAGAGTACATCATCGCCGCCCGCCTCGACGGGGCGTCGACGCTGAATATTCTGTTGTTCGCCATTCTGCCCAATATCGCCTCCGGCCTGGTGACCGAGATCACCCGCGCCCTGTCGATGGCTATTCTGGATATCGCCGCGCTGGGCTTTCTTGACCTCGGCGCTCAGCTGCCTTCGCCGGAATGGGGAGCGATGCTGGGCGATGCGCTGGAGCTTATCTATGTTGCGCCGTGGACCGTGATGCTGCCCGGGGCCGCGATTATGCTCAGCGTACTGCTGGTCAACCTGCTGGGCGACGGTATTCGCCGGGCGATCATTGCCGGGGTAGAATAATGCCGTTACTCGATATTCGTCACTTAACCATCGAATTTAAAACCAACGAAGGCTGGGTGAAAGCCGTCGATCGCGTCAGCCTGACCCTGACCGAAGGCGAAATCCGTGGTCTGGTCGGGGAATCCGGCTCCGGAAAGAGCCTGATCGCCAAAGCTATCTGCGGCGTGACAAAGGACAACTGGCGGGTCACGGCCGACCGCATGCGCTTCGACGACATCGACCTGCTGCGGCTGTCGAACCGCGAACGCCGAAAACTGATCGGCCACAACGTGTCGATGATATTCCAGGAGCCGCAGTCGTGCCTCGATCCCTCTGAGCGCATCGGCCAGCAGCTGATCCAGAGTATTCCCGGCTGGACTTACAAAGGGCGCTGGTGGCAGCGACTTGGCTGGCGCAAGCGGCGGGCCATCGAGCTGTTGCACCGCGTCGGGATTAAAGATCACAAAGACGCCATGCGCAGCTTCCCCTATCAGCTGACCGAAGGCGAGTGCCAGAAGGTGATGATTGCCATCGCCCTGGCCAACCAGCCACGCCTGCTGATCGCCGATGAGCCGACCAACGCCATGGAGCCAACGACTCAGGCGCAGATTATCCGCCTGCTGACGCGGCTCAACCAGAACAACAACACCACCATTTTGCTGATCAGCCACGACCTGCAGATGCTCAGCAAATGGGCGGATAAAATCAACGTCATGTACTGCGGGCAGACGGTGGAGAGCGGGCCCAGCGAAGAGCTGATCACCCTGCCGCATCACCCCTACACCCAGGCGTTAATCCGCGCTATCCCGGATTTTGGCAGCGCCATGCCGCATAAAAGCCGCCTCAACACCCTGCCGGGGGCGATCCCGCTGCTGGAGCAGCTGCCCATCGGCTGCCGGCTGGGGCCCCGCTGCCCGTACGCCCAGCGCGAGTGTATTGAAACGCCGCGTCTTACCGGAGTGCGCAATCACCTGTACGCCTGTCATTTCCCGCTGAACATGGAGAAAGAGTGAAATGGTCGAAACATTGCTGGAAGTGCGCCAACTCAGTAAGACCTTTCGCTACCGCACCGGCTGGTTTCACCGCCAGACGGTGGAGGCGGTTAAGCCGCTGAGTTTTACCCTGCGCGAACGGCAGACGCTGGCGATTATCGGCGAGAATGGCTCCGGAAAATCCACCCTCGCGAAGATGCTGGCGGGCATGGTGGAGCCCACCAGCGGCGAGGTGCTGATCGACGACCATCCGTTGACCTTCGGGGATTACTCCTACCGCAGCCAGAAAATTCGCATGATCTTTCAGGATCCGTCGACGTCGCTAAACCCGCGCCAGCGCATCTCGCAGATCCTCGATTTTCCGCTGCGGCTGAATACCGATCTCGACGCCGAAGCGCGACAGAAGCAGATCATCGACACCCTGCGCATGGTCGGCCTGCTGCCGGACCACGTCAGCTACTATCCCCATATGCTGGCCCCGGGTCAGAAGCAGCGTCTTGGCCTCGCCCGGGCGCTGATCCTGCGCCCGAAGGTCATCGTCTGCGATGAGGCGCTGGCCTCGCTGGATATGTCGATGCGCTCCCAGCTCATCAACCTGATGCTGGAGCTGCAGGAGAAACAGGGCATCTCCTACATCTATGTCACCCAGCACCTGGGCATGATGAAGCACATCAGCGATCAGGTGCTGGTGATGCATAACGGGGAAGTGGTTGAGCGCGGCAGCACCGCCGATGTGCTGGCCTCACCGCTGCACGACCTGACCCGACGTCTGATTGCCGGCCATTTCGGTGAGGCTCTCACCGCCGACGCCTGGCGCAAAGACGGCAAATAGCGTCGTCTCATTCACCTCGCCCGCTGACCTCACGCCGGCGCGTGGCCAGCGGTTCGCTTAAGGATGGCCACCGCGCTGGCAATGTCCGGCGCCAGCCAACGATCGTCCTCCCAGCCAGGCACGCTTTCGCGCAGCAGGTCTCGCGCCCGGCGCGTGCCCGCGGCCAGCTTCTGCGGCTCGTGAAAATCGAGCCCCTGGGCAGCGAGTAAATATTCGATGCCGAGGATCTGATAGAGGTTGCCCAGCAGGCGCTGCAGTTTCAGCGCAGCGCTGGTGCCCAGACTTAAATGATCCTCCTGCAACGCCGAGGTAACAAAATTATCCAGCACCGCTGGCTGCGCCAGCTGCTTGTTTTCCGCGCACAACGACGCGGCGACGTACTGGGCAATCATCATCCCTGAATTCACGCCCGGTCGGGCGACCAGGAACGCCGGCAGCCCGCTCACCAGAGGATTCACCAGCCGGTCAAGGCGTCGTTCAGCGATAGCGCCCAGCTCTGCCATGGCAATGGCCAGCAAATCGCAGGCCATTGCCACTGATTCGCCGTGCGGATGCGCCTGGGAGACCACCCGCCACTGCTCAACGGTCCCCAGGATCAGCGGATTATCGGTACAGGCGTTGAGTTCGATATTTATCTGCGTCTGCGCGTGGCTAAACTGATCGCGGCAAGCGCCATGCACCTGAGGCATCGAGCGAAGGCTTAGCGCATCCTGGGTGCGAAGTCCTTGACTTTCGGCCAGCAGAGGGCTGTCCGCCAGCAGCTCACGCAGCCGCTGGCCGCTGGTCTGGATACCGGGGCTGGCTTTCAGCGCCAGGATCTCGGCATCGAATGCCACAAGCTGGCCGCGCAGCGCTTCAAAGCTCATCGCGCCGGTTACATCGGCCCAGTCCATTAAGCGCTCGGCGTCGTCTAACGCCAGACAGGCCAGACCGGTCATGCACGGCGTACCGTTGACCAGACTCAGCCCCTCTTTCGCTCCCGGCGCGATGGGCTGCAGATTCAGCTGCGACAGGACCTCTGCTGCAGGCCACGTTCGCCCCTGCCACAGCACATCGCCAACCCCCATCAGGGCTAGGCCAATATGCGCCATATGCGTTAAATAGCCAACTGACCCCTGGGAGGGCACCTGAGGGGTGACGCCATGCTGCAAAAACGCCAACAGCTGCTGCACTATCCCGGCGGAGATCCCGGATTTACCGTGGCTGAAATTGGCCACCGCGGCGCACATAATTGCCCGAGTTGGGGCGACCTCCAGCAACGGTCCCACCCCGCAGGCATGGCTGAGCAACGTATTGCGCGACAGCTGGTGCAGCTGTGCTTCCGGCAGCGTAATATTGCACAGCGCCCCCAGCCCGGTATTGATCCCATAGGCTACCTGGCCGGCTTTAACGATATGCTGGACGATCGCCCGTCCTTGCGCGATACGCGCCCAGGCGCTGTCGCTGAGGCTCAAGGTCGCCTCGCCCCGGGCGACGCAAGCCACCTCCTGCCAGCGTATCGGCGCATCGCCCCACTGGATCATTTTCATACGACCTGTCCTGGCTGTTGATGGCTGGAGATAAATTGCTTAAAGCGCGCGGATCCCTTGCTGCCAAACAGCGCCTCAGGCGCGCCGTCGCAGTCAATCGTCCCCTGGTGCATAAAGACCACCCGGTTGGAGACATGGCGGGCGAATCCCAGCTCGTGGGTGACCACCAGCATCGTCCGTCCCTCCTCCGCCAGGCTGCGCATCACCTTTAGCACCTCGCCGACCAGTTCAGGATCCAGCGCTGAGGTGGGTTCATCAAAGAGCATGACGTCCGGCTCCATCGCCAGCGCGCGGGCTATCGCCACGCGCTGCTGCTGGCCGCCGGAGAGCTGCGCCGGATAAAAATCCTTTCGGTTCAACATCCCCACCCGCTCCAGCAGCTGCTCGGCCTGTTCAATGCAGGTCCGTTTATCGCGTTTGAGCACATAATGCGGCCCCTCAATGACATTCTGCAGAACCGTCATATGCGACCACAGGTTAAAACTTTGGAAGACCATCCCCAGCCGCGAGCGCAGGCGTTCTATCTGCCGGGGATTCGCCGCCAGCCGATGCCCGCGAGCGTGGTGTTTCATTTCAATCGTCTCCCCGCCGACGCTGACCACTCCGGCATCGGGCGTTTCCAGCAGGTTAATGCAGCGCAGCAGCGTACTTTTACCGGAGCCGCTGGCGCCAAGGATCGAAATAACATCGCCCTGCTGCGCCTGGATGGTGATCCCCTTCAGGACATCCAGGGAGCCAAAGGACTTATGAATATCGCTGACCGATAAGGTCACCGGACGTGAATCGAGCATCTTACTCTCCTTTGGTTATCGGCTTGAGCGACACGGTCGCAGGATTTGGCCTGGTATGCGGGGTTAAACGCCGTTCAAGCAGGGCGTACAATTGCACAATGATGAAATTGAGCAGCAGGTAGATGGCCGCCGCGCAGAGAAATACCTCCATCGTCCGGTAGGTACGCTGAATAATCTGTTGGGCCACCCCCGTGACGTCCCAGACGGTCACCAGGCTTGCCAGCGCCGTCGACTTGACCAACAAAATGGCCTCCGTGGAGTAGGCTGGTAGCGCATAGCGCAGCATCACCGGGGCAATGATCCGCCGCAGCAGCAGCCAGCGCGACATACCGCAAGCCTGGCCGGCTTCAATCTGGCCCGGCGGTATCGCCAGCAACCCGCCGCGCAGAATTTCCGCGGTATAGGCCGCCGTACAGAGCGCCAGCGCCAGAACGGCGCAGATGAAGGGTTCGCGCAGCAGCGGCCACAGGAAACTGTGGCGGATCACCCCAAACTGACCCAGCCCGTAATAAATGAGAAACAACTGGATCAGCAATGGCGAGCCGCGAAAGATGAGGATATAGCCTTTGGCGAAGCCGCTTGCCAGCGGCCAGCGGCTCATTCGCAGCGCCAGAACGCCAAGGGCCAGCACGCCGCCAAGCATAAAAGAGCAGATAAAGAGCCCCAGCGTCACCGGCAGCGCCGCGCCGAGCTTCAACAACGTCTCACCGAGGAAGGCAAAATCGATAATCATACGGGCTCCTTACGCCTGCGCGGCGCTGCGACGCAGCCAGGCGCGGTTCAGATGGCTCTCCGCCCGGGTAAACGCGCGGTTAGAGAGCAGCGTCAGGATCAAATAGCAACCGCCGCCGATGAGATAGAACAGGAAATAATCGCGGGTAGAGCCAGCGGCAATCTGGCTGGCGCGCATCAATTCAACCATCCCGGTCACTGATACCAGCGCCGAATCTTTGAGGCTCATCTGCCAGACGTTGGACAACCCCGGCAGCGAATAACGGACAATCTGCGGCAGCAGGATGCGCTGCAGGATCCGCCAGCGCGGCATGCCAATGGCGGTAGCTGCCTCCACTTCACCGGGCATCAACGCCAGGCGAGCAGCACGGTAGACTTCCGCCTGATACGAGGAGGAGATCAAACCAATCGCCAGGGCGCCAATCAGAAATGGCGGCACCTCAATAAAGCCGTCTGCGCCAAACAGGCGACCCAGCCATGAAATCATCCCTGAGCCGCCAAAATAGAACAGATAGATCACTAGTAATTCAGGGATACCGCGGAATACCACCGACCAGGCGGCGCCGAACCAGCGCGCTGGCGCGTGCCGGGACAATTTTGCGGCGGCGATGACGCCGCCCACGCCCGCACCGACGGCCAGCGCTGCAAGCGACAGCAGCAACGTGGTCAGCGTTGCGCTGAGGATCAGCGTCCCCCACCCGTTTTCACCCAAACTCAGAAGATTTAACATGGTTGCCTCGCTCAGGGAGTCACGTCGCTTTTAAACCATTTCTCACTCAGTTTTTTTACCGTCCCATCGGCCAGCGCCGCCTGAATGGCGCTATCCAGTTTCGCTTTGAGATCGGTATCGGTAAGGCGCACACCCATCGCCTCACCGCCTCCCCAGATTGGGCCGCTCATCAGCGGACCGCTCAATGCCAGATTGCTATTCTCCGGACGCGACAGGGTGGTGTTGGCAAAGGTAATATCATCAAACACCGCATCGATGCGCTCAGCCTGCAGGTCGAGGATCGCATCCGCTGAGTTGTTATATTCCCGGACGTCAGCGATATCCTTGAAATACTTATCAATAAACGGGGTGTAGACGGTGCCGGAAGCGATGCCGATGGTTTTCCCTTTCAACGCCGCGCGCAGAGGCGCAATCGCCGCCTGAATCTCTTTCTCATCATCATGAAGTTTGACCGCCGGGGACGGCGGTAGCAGCGACCCTTTTACCGCAATGAAAGAGGCCGGCGTGGCAGCGTATGCCTGGGTAAACGCCACTACCTTCGAACGCTCTGGGGTGACGACGATAGCATCCATGATCACGTCATATTTTCCGGCGTTAAGTCCGGCAATCATGCCATCCCAGTTCTGCACCACCAGTTTGCATTCGATCTGCATTCGCTGGCATAAATTCGCCATTAGCTCGGGCTCGAAGCCGCTGAGTTTCCCTCCGGGAAGCGTCAAATTCCAGGGCTCATAGCCGCCTTCCGTAGCGATGGTGATCGATTTCCACTCTTTAGCGTATGTTGAGCCACCAGACAGCAGTAGCCCCGAAAACAGGGTGACCAGGCAGGCCTGGCGGAAAGTAATACGCTGTTGCATTTTCATTCTCCCGATCGCGTTTTGTCATGATGGCTCTGGTCACGGCGATAAGATAATTCGCAGATGACTGCTCATGTATATACAAGCATTGACAAACCCGCACACGCGCTCAATGATGGATTTGTGAGCCCTGTTGTAAATAATTTGTAAGCACATTGAGACAAGCGTGTAACAAATACTATCCACTCCAGATTTCCGCCGAGCAAACTATGATCACGTATTTTGATTACGCTACTTTACCCGTCACGCCGTGGAAGAACGGTGCCGGCGCCACGCGCGAAATTATCGCCGTTCCTTCCGTAGATGCCCCTTTTCTCTGGCGCGCGAGCATTGCCACCCTGCAGGCCGATGGCCCTTTCTCCCCCTTCCCCGGGGTCGACCGGACGATCGTCTTGCTGGCGGGGCGACCGCTACGGCTGCGCGGGGAGGAGATCGACCATCCGCTGGCGCTCTGGCAGCCGTGGGCATTCCCCGGCGAATGGGAGCTGTCCAGCGTCGGGATCGTTGAGCCTGGACTGGACTTCAATGTCATGACCCAGCGGGGTCGAGCCTCAGCGAAGGTTGAAGTGGTGAGCGACCGGCAGCGAGCGGCCACCGAAGGCGTCGCTTATGTGCTGCAGGGGGAGTGGGATCTGGCCGGGCGGCGCTGCGCCGCCGGCAGCGGTCTCTGCTGGCGCGGCAACGCCCCGGGCGAGCTGCGGCCTCTCGGTGCCGATGGGCGCCTCCTGCTGGCAACGATTGCGCTCAAATAATCAGCTGAGAAAAGGGTATACTTGAGCCATCACGATCGGCTTTTGCCCCGCGCGGCGCGGGCCGGCTGAAAAATATCGTGACACAAGGGGTCGTCAGTGGGATATAATTCCTGGCTAAATTTGAGTTATTTTGAAATAACAATGTTAACGTTATGATTGTTAAAGTAAAAATAAGCAATAACGATAAGGATTAAAGCTATGGGTTTTCTTTCCGGTAAGCGCATTTTGATCACTGGCGTCGCCAGCAAACTGTCCATCGCCTACGGTATTGCGCAGGCAATGCACCGCGAAGGCGCGGAACTGGCATTCACCTATCAGAATGAAAAACTGAAAGGTCGCGTTGAAGAGTTTGCTGCCGCGCTGGGTTCTAACATTGTGCTGCCGTGCGACGTTGCTGAAGACGAGAGCATCACCGCGCTGTTCACCGAGCTGGAAAAAGTCTGGCCAAAATTCGATGGTTTCGTCCACTCTATCGGTTATGCCCCGGCTGACCAGTTAGACGGCGACTACGTCAACGCGGTCACCCGCGAAGGTTTCAAAATCGCGCACGACATCAGCGCCTACAGCTTCGTGGCGATGGCCAAAGCCTGCCGCACAATGCTGAACCCGGGCTCTGCTCTGCTGACGCTCTCCTACCTGGGCGCCGAGCGCGCGATCCCGAACTACAACGTCATGGGTCTGGCGAAAGCCTCTCTGGAAGCTAACGTGCGCTATATGGCGAACGCGATGGGTCCGGAAGGCGTTCGCGTCAACGCTATCTCCGCCGGTCCGATCCGTACCCTGGCCGCGTCCGGTATCAAAGATTTCCGTAAAATGCTGGCGCACTGCGAAGCGGTCACCCCGATCCGTCGCACCGTCACCATTGAAGACGTGGGTAACAGCGCAGCCTTCCTGTGCTCCAACCTGTCTGCGGGTATCTCCGGTGAAGTCGTTCACGTTGATGGCGGGTTCAGCATCGCCGCCATGAACGAGCTGGAACTGAAATAAGTTCCTTACCCTCCTCGCCCCGGTGAGGAGGGCTCTCCCTTCCGAGGCCTTGTGCACCCCCTGTTATTCCAATCGGCTATTTGTTAGCACGTATCAATATTTTCTCCTGCTTCCGGGTTACGCCAGGATAGTTCTGCATAAACGATCCGCGGAACGGCGGTTCGCCACATACCGAACAAGGAAAGCCCATGGAGCCACGCCGCGTGAATGGCAAAAACCACTGGTATCACGAAACCCAGTCAACAATCTGCCCGGTGGATGTCCTGCCGCTCGTCCCTGAAGCCGCCCATGTTGAAGACCGCTTTTTGCTGGACCTGACGCTGCCGGACGCCTGGCTACACGCCCACGCAGGCTGGCTACGCCCCGCGCGCCAGCTGGCCGAGCGGCTGTTTCCCGACCAGGTGGCGGTGAGCCGCCTGCAAACCTTTACCGCCTACGATCGCCTGAGCACTGCGCTCACCGTCGCCCAGGTCTACGGCGTCCAGCGGCTGTGTAACCACTATGCCGCCCGCCTGGCGCCCCTGCCGGGGCCCGACTCTTCGCGCGAGAGCAACCGTCGTCTGGCGCAGATCACCCAATACGCTCGTCAGCTCGCCGGTTCACCCTCCGTCATTAACGCCCTTTCCCGCAGCCAGCTGGACGAAGTGGGCCTGACCAGTCGGGATATTATCCTGATCAACCAGATTATCGGTTTCGTCGGCTTCCAGGCGCGGGCGATTGCCGTGCTGCAGGCGGCCCAGGGCTTCCCGGTGCGCTGGATCCCCGGTATGCCGCAGCAAGAGGAGGCGCCCGCCGACCTGTTCGTCAACCCACCAGGAGAGTGGGTAACCGACATTGAGGATCCCGATCTGCAGTATGCCGATGACGAGCGCCAGCGGCGTATCGCCAGCTGGCAGTCACTGCCCGGCCTGGGCCCGCTGGCTCCGTTGCTGGCCTGCGACCCGCAGCTGATGGCGCCTCTGGAGACGCTGTTACGCCAGCTCAGCGGCAACGGTACCTTTGGCCCGCAGGTCGCCTTACTCACCGCGCGCACCAATGGCAGCGCCACCTGTTTTGACGCCTGGCTCTCCCACTGGCACGGTGAAGAAGCGTTCGGCAGCCATTTGCGCGAGGGCGATCAGGCTCTCCATCGCTGGCTTGGGCAGCATCCGCGGTCGCGCGCGCTCGTTACCGCGGTACAGTTGTTAACCCGCTCCCCGGACCGGTTTAGCGCCGCCCAGTTAACACCCCTCGGCGAATATGGACTCTCAGCGGAACAGGCGATCGATCTGTTAACCTGGAGCGGACTATGCGGCTGGATGAATCGTCTGAAAATCGCCCTCGGCTATGTGCGTCAGCAGACGTAAATTGCTGAAACAGCGCTTGCTGCGACAGGCATAATCGCGTAAAAATGTCAGCCGCTCTTTTAGCCACGAAAATACCTAATTATGTTTCAGGATAACCCGCTGCTAGCGCAGCTTAAACAGCAACTGCATTCCCAGACGCCGCGCGCGGAAGGGGTCGTTAAGGGCACGGAAAAGGGCTTTGGCTTCCTCGAAGTGGACGCTCAGAAGAGCTACTTCATTCCGCCGCCGCAGATGAAAAAAGTGATGCATGGCGACCGTATCGTTGCGGTGATCCATTCTGAAAAAGAACGCGAAAGCGCCGAACCGGAATCGCTGGTTGAGCCCTTCCTGACCCGTTTCGTCGGTAAAGTCCAGAAGAAAGACGATCGCCTCGCTATCGTTCCTGACCATCCGCTGCTGAAAGACGCCATTCCCTGCCGCGCCGCCCGTGGCGTTGAGCATGATTTCAAACAGGGTGACTGGGCCGTCGCAGAAATGCGCCGTCATCCATTAAAAGGCGACCGCGGATTTTACGCGGAGCTGACCCAGTTCATTACCTTCAGCGACGATCACTTCGTCCCGTGGTGGGTGACGCTGGCGCGCCATAATCTTGAGAAAGAGGCACCGGACGGCGTCGCCACCGAGATGCTTGACGAAGGGCTGACTCGCCGCGATTTGACCGCCCTCGACTTCGTCACCATTGACAGCGCCAGTACCGAAGATATGGACGATGCGCTGTATGTCGAATCTGGCGCCGACGGCAAACTGTTGCTGACGGTGGCGATCGCTGACCCGACCGCGTGGATTGCCGAAGGCAGCAAGCTGGATAACGCCGCAAAAGTACGCGCCTTTACCAACTATCTGCCGGGCTTCAACATCCCGATGCTGCCGCGCGAACTGTCAGACGACCTGTGTTCCCTGCGTGCCAATGAAGTGCGCCCGGTGCTGGCCTGCCGGATGACTCTGGCGGCCGATGGCACCATCGAAGACAATATCGAGTTCTTTGCCGCTACCATCGAATCAAAAGCCAAACTGGCCTATGACGATGTCTCTGACTGGCTGGAAGGCCGCGGCAGCTGGCAGCCGGGCAGCGAGGCGATCGCGCAGCAAATTACGCTGCTGAAGGACGTGTGTCAGCGCCGCAGCGAATGGCGTCAGACCCACGCGCTGGTGTTTAAAGACCGCCCGGATTACCGTTTCGTCCTCGGCGAAAAAGGCGAAGTGCTGGACATCGTCGCGGAGCCGCGTCGTATTGCCAACCGTATTGTCGAAGAGTCGATGATCGCCGCCAACATCTGTGCCGCCCGCGTGCTGCGCGACAAGCTTGGCTTCGGCGTTTATAACGTCCACACCGGCTTCGACCCGGCGAATACCGAACAGCTGGCGGCCCTGCTGAAGACCCACGACGTACACGTTGATCCAACGGAAGTGCTCACCCTGGAAGGTTTCTGCAAGCTGCGCCGCGAACTGGACGCTCAGCCGACCGGTTTCCTCGACAGCCGCATACGTCGTTTCCAGTCGTTTGCGGAAATCAGCACCGAGCCGGGCCCCCACTTTGGTCTTGGTCTTGAGGCCTACGCCACCTGGACCTCGCCGATTCGTAAGTATGGCGACATGATCAATCACCGTCTGCTGAAGGCCATCATCAAAGGCGAAACCATTGCGCGCCCACAGGATGAAGCCACCGTGCAGATGGCGGAGCGCCGTCGTCTCAACCGCATGGCCGAACGCGATGTCGCCGACTGGCTGTATGCCCGTTTCCTCAACGATAAAGCCGGTACCGACACCCGCTTTGCGGCGGAGATCATCGACATCAGCCGCGGTGGAATGCGCGTACGTCTGGTGGACAATGGCGCGGTCGCCTTTATTCCGGCCCCGTTCCTCCACGCCGTGCGCGACGAACTGGTCTGCAGCCAGGAAAACGGCACCGTGCAGATCAAGGGAGAAGTGGTCTACAAAGTGACCGATGTTATCGATGTCACTATCGCTGAAGTCCGCATGGAAACGCGTAGCATCATTGCTCGTCCGGCAGCCTGACGTCTCTTCTTCACAGCGGTTCCTTCGGGAACCGCTCCTTCTTTCCTCCCTGTCCCGTCATTTCCGTCGCAACGATTAAGGTTGTGCGTTTTTTTCGCTTCTCTTTTTCACCCATTTTTAGCATCATTGATTTCATTCGTTTTTGTTACCAGGATAATGCCATGTCAGATGTGAATGCCCACCTGCTCGCCCAACGTATCGATACCGTGCTGGATATTCTGGTTGCCGGTGATTACCACTCTGCGATCCATAATCTGGAAATCCTCAAAGCGGAACTGCTGGCGCTGGCGGCAGACGACGCCGAGCAAAACAAACCACCCAAAGCGCCCTGGGAAATCTGATTATCGCCCACATGCCGCAACCGGCGATGCTGACCGGTTGCTCGCCGTATAGCCCCCTAACAGTGATGTTGCTATGAACGCCCGACAACAAAGTATTTTGCAAGTGGTCATCGATAAAGGCCGCATGAGCGTCGCCGATCTGGCGAAGATGACCGGTGTCTCAGAGGTCACCATCCGTCAGGATCTAAACCTGCTGGAGAAGCAGAGCTATCTGCGCCGCACCCATGGCTACGCCGTCCCATTGGACAGTGAAGATGTCGAAACCCGCATGATGACCCATTTCGCCATTAAGCGTGAACTGGCCAGCCGCGCCGCGGCGCTGGTGAATGCCGGCGAAACGGTATTTATCGAAAACGGCAGCAGCAACGCCCTGCTGGCGCGCACCCTGGCTGAACGCGGCGATATCACCATCATCACCGTCAGCAGCTATATCGCCCATCTGCTGAAAGAGACGCCGGGAGAGGTGATCCTGCTGGGCGGGATTTACCAGAAACGCAGTGAAAGTATGGTTGGCCCACTGACCCGCCAGTTCATTCAACAGGTGCATTTCAGTAAGGCCTTCATCGGGATCGATGGCTGGCAGGCGGAAACCGGCTTTACCGGCCGCGATATGATGCGTGCGGACGTGGTTAACGCCGTTCTGGAGAAGCACTGCGAAGCGATTATCCTCAGCGACAGCTCAAAATTCAGCGCGGTGCACCCCTATCCGCTTGGCCCAGCCGGCCGCTTTAATCGCGTTATCACCGACGATCGTCTGCCGAACGACTGCCGTGAGCAGTTGTTGCGCAGCGGCCTGACCGTCGATATTGTGCCGTACATCTGATATTCCACCCGCCCCGTGCCCTGCCACCGCGCCGAACGGGGCGAAATTACGCTCTGAGAGTATTCCGAGCCGGTAATTAAGATTTTTTACCTGACGATAAATTTAAAAAAAAGTAGAATTATTATTAGCGATATAACAGGAAGTGACTATCACCTGCGTGATTTTCGTGATACCTGCGCACCCTAACTTCATGGAATTGCCCTAAAGCTGCTTTATCAGGCTATGCTTAAAGGAGCGCCGTAATCCATGAATAGATTATTCAGGAGAAAAAAATGATGACTTCAACGAGCAAAAAAATGGCTGCTGTTGTTCTGGCTGTCACTGTAGCAATGTCTCTGAGCGCTTGCTCTAACATGTCTAAACGCGATCGTAACACTGCAATCGGTGCAGGCGCCGGCGCCATCGGCGGTGCGGTGTTAACTGACGGTAGCGCACTCGGTACCCTGGGTGGCGCAGCAGTCGGTGGTATTATTGGTCACCAGGTCGGCAAATAATATAATTACCTGACGAAATAAAAGAATAATTCATACGAATTGACTTACGCACGTTAAATCATTCAAGGCCGCGGCATTCACCGCGGCCTTGTTATTTCACCTGGCCATTAATTAGGGTTGAAAAAACGATTAGCCGCCAGCTAACTTCACTTTCATCCCTTTCGCCTCTAGCAGCGCCTTAAGTAAATCCCGTTTGTCGCCCTGGATCTCAATCACACCCTCTTTCACCGCGCCGCCGCAGCCGCATTTCTTCTTCAGCTCTGCCGCCAGGGCAGTGAGTGCCGCATCGTCGGCATCAATCCCGCTAATCAGACAGACGCCCTTGCCCTTGCGGCCGCTGGTCTGGCGCTGGATCCGCACTATGCCGTCGCCTTTCGGGCGCACCGGCGCCGGTTTCGCCTCGTCGATACGCCCGGTTTCGGTGGAGTAGACCAGGCGGCTGTTGGAATCGCTCATTATGCCCCCTTGCGCAGAGAATCGTTGATCGCCCGCAGCGTCGCGGCAGGATCGATCGACTGGGTAACCGGGCGGCCAATGACCATATAGTCCACCCCTGACGCCTGAGCCTGCTCAGGCGTCATGATCCGCCGCTGATCGCCAGCGTCGCTGCCCTGCGGACGGATACCCGGGGTGACCAGCTTAAACGCCTGTCCCAGCTCATGCTTAAAGCGTACCGCCTCCTGAGCTGAACACACCACCCCGTCGAGGCCGCAGCGTTGGGTCAGCGCCGCCAGCTTCGCCGCGTAATCAGCCGGAGATAAGGTAATGCCCAGATCCTGCAGATCGCTGGACTCCATGCTGGTAAGGACGGTGACGGCGATGAGCAGCGGCGCGTCTTGACCAAAAGGCAGCAGCGCTTCGCGTGCCGCGGTCATCATCCGCGCGCCGCCGGAGGCATGGACATTCACCATCCATACGCCAAGCTCGGCCGCCGCCGCCACCGCGCGGGCGGTGGTGTTGGGAATATCGTGAAACTTAAGGTCCAGGAACACCTCAAACCCACGCTGATGCAGATCGCTGACAAACTGCGGTCCCAGCAGAGTGAACATCTCTTTGCCCACCTTCAGGCGGCAGTCGCGCGGGTCGATGCGGTCGACAAATGCCAGCGCTTTATCGCGATTATCATAGTCAAGTGCAACCACAACGGGAGAGGAAGTGACAGCGCGGGAAGATGGGATAGCTGTTGACGTCATGACCAGACCTTAGTGTTGATGGGCGCCAGAGGGCGCAAAAAAGGTAAACGGGCAGCATTCTACCTGTGAAGCTAACAAAATAACAGGCTGCTGTTTTGCCCTGCGCGGACGACGGCGATGCCGGGGCTGCAGACGGCGACGGGAAAGAAATGATAAGTATGTTGTAACTAAAGCGTCGGTTTTTTTTGACCTTACTGGCCGTCGAGGCCGCGAATAGGTTTGATGGTCGCCCAGGAGCGGCAGGACGGACAATGCCAGTAGAGAGTATGAGCGGTAAAGCCGCATTTCTGGCAACGGTAGCGCGGTTTGCTGCGCACCTGCTCACCAACCATGTTTCGCAGCACCCCAAGGCTTTCTTTCGCCCGCCCTTCTTCCGCTTCGTTGAGATGGTAGTCCATCAGCTTATGGAAGACGCGCATGGTCGGGTGGCGTTCCAGCTGCCGGGTGACGTAGTTTTGCGCCGCTTCGACCCCTTCCCGCTGCTCAAGGATCTGCGCCAGCATCAGTTCGGCGGTCGCCCCGGCGTTCTCCTCCACGCAGCGGCGCAGGAAAACTTCCCATTCATCGGCTTTGCCGAGCTGCTGATAGCAGGTCTGCAGCATCTCCAGCGTCTCACCCACCAGCTCTTTATCCTGATCGATAACCCGCTCGAGGCTTTCCACCGCTTTGGCGTAGTCGCCCTTCTCCATCCACACCCGACCCATCATGATCGACACCCGGGCGCTGTTGCGGTCCGCGGCGGCGCCTTTCTTCAACAGCGCCATCGCCTTATCCAGATCGTTGGCCGCCATCTGCTGCAGGGCCAGTTCGCACCAGAAGTTGGCGATTTCGCCACGATGCTTCTCTTTGCCCAGCTTCACCAGCCGCTCAGCCACCTCGATAGCCGACTGCCAGTCGCTGGTCGCCTGGTAGATCTGCAACAGTTGCTGCAGCGCGCCGAGGCGAAAATCAGTCTCATCCACCAGCTGTTTGAACATGTCTTCCGCACGGTCATACAGCCCGGCGGCCATATAGTCGCGCCCCAGCTGCTGGACGGCCAACAGGCGCTGATCGTAGGTTAACGATGCGCTTTCCATCAGACTCTGGTGGATACGGATCGCGCGGTCGACCTCACCGCGCGAGCGGAACAGGTTGCCGAGCGTCAGGTGGGCCTCAACGGTACCGGTATCCTCTTTCAGCATATCAAGGAACAGATCGACGGCTTTATCCTGCTGGTTGCTAAGCAGGAAGTTCACCCCCGCCACGTAATCCCGTGACAGGCGGCTCGCGTCGTCCTGTTTGGACTGTTGTGCACTTCTGCGCCCCATGTACCAGCCGTAGGCGGCGGCAACGGGTAAAAGCAGAAACAACAACTCCAGCATAAGAGGTTATTCCTTCACCGCAGGCACGCCTGCGTCGACAGCCGCCGGGCTGACAGGGGCAATCTGGTGCTCAAGGCGCTTAATTTTCCGCTCCGCGCGCGCCAGCGAGACGCGCACCCGCAGCCAGAACAGGCCGCAGATCAGCCAGCCGATGGCAAAGCCTGCGGCAAACAGCACCGCCAGTAGCGTCGAAATGCGGAATTCACCCTGAGCGAGCAAATAGTTGAAAGTGACCTGTTGGTCATTCTGCGCCCCCAGCGTCACTGAAATGACGAAGATTGCTAACACCAGTAAGAAAATGAGTAAATATTTCACATGACTTCCCGTTCTGTGGGTTGCGCGAAAAAAGCCCGCTTTCAGCCCTATAAAGTATCATTTTCGCCGCAGCGGTGGAACGAAAAAGCACGGCAACTCTACAGGATATGCGGTCGGATGCCGCTAAAATCAACATTATTCCGCTTCAGGCATCCGTTTTTTAATATCCTGCGCCTCTTCCCCCGGCGGCGAGAGCGGCCCGCAAAGACGCTGCGTCAGCCAGCAGGCCACCGTGACCAGCACCCAGGAAATCAACGTAGCGACAATAAGATCCAGCGGCCAGTGCATGCCGAGCGCCAGGCGACTGCCCATCACCGCCGTCGCCCACGCCAGCAGCACCGCGATCGTGCCCCAGCGCCGACGCGGCCACAACAGCCCGGCAGCGAGCAGCGCCCAGCTGGCGGCGAACATCGTATGGCCTGACGGGAAGGCAAACCCGGTCTCTTTCTGCCAGTGTTTGCGTAAAAACGGCGGGATGTCCTGCGCCTGCGCCAGCTGCTCATGCACCAGTTTAGCGCGTTCTTTGCGCTTTAACGCGTAGAATTGCGTCACCGGCACCTGCCTTGTGTTTTCCAGCCAGATGACAAACGGTCTCGGCTCCTGGACCCGCGCCTTGACCCAGGATTTGGCCCCCTGTCCCACCAGGATGGCGGCGCCAAGAATGAGGAACAGGATCAGCGCCGCGCGCAGGCGAAAGCGCAAGCACCAGAGAAACCAGGCGCACAGCACAACATGGGTGATGATTCCCCACGGCTGGGTCACCGTTTCCGTCACCCACCAGAGGCTTTTCAGCCATGCCACCGGTAGTCCTGGCTGCCACAGCCAACCAGACAGCCAGACCGTGAGGGGCATGACCAGCAGCAGCGCCGCCGCAAGAGCGGTTCGTCGGGCAATCAACAGCATTTTCTCTCCTTCTCCTTTTAGATGAACATCATAGCGGAAAGTAGATCGTTTGTGCGCTTTCCGCGCGGCTAACCGTTCGCGATTAGGAGAACGTCCCGGCGTTGTGGCAAAATAGCGGTAAACAGAAAGCACATTCAGGTGCTGACAGAATCTGGAGAATCACATGCAGCTTAAACGTGTGGCAGAAGCCAAACTGCCAACCCCCTGGGGCGATTTCCTGATGGTGGGTTTTGAAGAACTGGCAACCGGACAGGATCATGTCGCGCTGGTGTACGGCGATATCTCAGGGCAGGCGCCGGTGCTCGCCCGCGTTCATTCAGAGTGTCTGACGGGCGATGCCCTGTTTAGCCTGCGCTGTGATTGCGGCTTTCAGCTGGAGGCGGCCCTGTCGCATATCGCCGAAGAAGGCCGGGGGATCCTGCTCTATCATCGTCAGGAAGGTCGCAACATTGGTTTATTGAATAAGATCCGCGCCTACGCGCTGCAGGATCAGGGGTATGACACTGTCGAAGCGAACCATCAGCTTGGCTTCGCCGCCGATGAGCGCGACTTCACCCTGTGCGCCGATATGTTCAAACTGCTCAACGTAGAGCAGGTGCGACTGTTAACCAATAACCCGAAAAAAGTGGAAATCCTCAGCGAAGCCGGGATTAACATTGTGGAGCGCGTGCCGCTGATCGTCGGACGCAACCCGAAAAACGCCCATTATCTCGACACTAAAGCCGCCAAGATGGGCCACCTGCTCAACAGCAAGCCGGCGGAATAATACCGGCGACAGAGTAAAGAGAGGGCCAGCGATGCTGGCCCTTCGTTTTACAGCATATTGCGGATGACGTAGTGCAAGATGCCGTCGTTGCGGTAGTAGGTGAGCTCGGTCGCCGTGTCGATACGGCACCGGCAGGCGATCACCTCCTGCGAGCCGTCAGCGCGGGTGAGGGTCACTGGCACCGTGGCGCCAGGCTGTAGCGACTGCAGATTACTGACATCAATCCGCTCTTCACCGGTCAACTGTAGCGTTTTACGGGTGACGCCCTGCGGGAACTCCAGCGGCAGAATACCCATCCCGATCAGGTTGGAGCGGTGAATACGTTCGAAGGACTCGGCGATCACTACCCGGATCCCCAGCAGGCGCGGCCCCTTCGCCGCCCAGTCGCGGCTGGAACCCGAGCCATACTCCTTACCGGCAATCACCGCCAGCGGTATCCCCTCGGCTTTATACAGCATCGCCGCATCGTATATCGCCACCGGTTCGCGGTCCGGCAGATGGCGGGTCATCCCCCCTTCCACCCCCGGCACCATTTCGTTGCGGATGCGGATATTGGCGAAGGTGCCGCGCATCATCACCTCATGGTTACCGCGACGGGAGCCGTAGGAGTTAAAGTCGCGCCGGGCAACCCCATGCTCCTGCAGATAGCGGCCTGCCGGACTATCGGCTTTGATGCTTCCTGCCGGCGAAATGTGGTCAGTGGTCACTGAATCGCCCAGCATGGCGAGGATCCGCGCGCCGTGAATATCCTCCACCGGCAGCGGCTCGACGCCCATCTCGTCAAAGAACGGCGACAGGCGAATGTAGGTCGAATCTTCCTGCCAGTCGTAGGTATCTGACGCCTCCACCTTGATCGCCTTCCACTCCTCAGTGCCGGAAAACACTTCCGCGTACTCTTTGCGGAACATCTCCGTGGAGACCTGTTCCACCGCCCGGGCAATCTCCTCCCCGCTCGGCCAGATATCTTTCAGATAGACCGGCTCACCGTCGCTGCCCTGCCCCAGCGGCTCGCGGGTGAGATCGATGTTCATGTTCCCCGCCAGCGCGTAAGCGACCACCAGCGGCGGCGAGGCCAGCCAGTTGGTTTTCACCAGCGGGTGGATACGCCCTTCGAAGTTACGGTTACCGGAGAGCACCGCCCCGACGGTGAGGTCGCCTTTTTTGATTGCTTCTTCAATCGGTTCCGGCAGCGGACCGGAGTTACCGATACAGGTGGTACAGCCATACCCCACCAGATTGAAGCCGAGCTGGTCGAGGTAAGGCGTCAGGCCGGCATGGGCCAGATAATCCGACACCACTTTCGAGCCAGGGGCCAGGGAAGCTTTCACCCACGGCTGCGGCTGCAGGCCGCGTTCGACGGCTTTTTTCGCCAGCAGGCCAGCGGCCATCAGCACGCTGGGGTTGGAGGTGTTGGTACAGGAGGTGATCGCCGCAATGGCCACCGCGCCATCCGGCAGCGAATAGTGATGCCCGTTCAGCGTATACGCCACCGGCTGGCGCTGACGCTGAAGGTGGTTAACCTCCAGCTCACCGCTGGCGGCAAAGGCTTTCGGCACATCGCCGAGCGCCACGCGATCCTGCGGCCGCTTCGGCCCGGCGAGGCTCGCTTCAACGCTGCCCATATCCAGCGCCAGGGTACTGGTAAAGACCGGCTCATCGCCCGGGTAGCGCCACATGCCCTGCGCTTTGGCATAGGCTTCCACCAGCGCTACCTGTTCTTCGCTACGTCCGCTGAGACGCATATAGCTGAGCGTCACGTCATCGATCGGGAAGAAACCGCAGGTGGCACCATACTCTGGCGCCATATTGGCGATGGTGGCGCGATCGGCCAGGGGCAAGGTATCCAGACCGTCACCGTAGAACTCGACAAATTTTCCGACCACGCCGTGCTGGCGCAGCATCTGGGTGACCGTCAGCACCAGGTCAGTAGCGGTAATGCCTTCGCGCAATTTGCCGCTGAGCTTAAAGCCGACCACGTCCGGGATCAGCATCGACACCGGCTGGCCGAGCATGGCGGCTTCCGCTTCAATCCCGCCCACGCCCCAGCCCAGCACGCCGAGCCCGTTAATCATGGTGGTATGGGAGTCGGTGCCCACCAGGGTATCCGGCCACGCCATCCACTTTCCGTTCACCTCTTCGCTCCACACCGCCCGTCCGAGATATTCCAGGTTGACCTGGTGGCAAATCCCGGTGCCCGGCGGCACCACGCTGAAGCGGCTGAAGGCCTGCTGCCCCCAACGCAAAAATGCGTAGCGTTCGTGGTTCCGCTCCATTTCCAGGCGGACGTTGTCTTCGAAGGCCTCGTCGTCGCCGAAGCGGTCGACGGTCACCGAGTGGTCGATCACCAGGTCGACCGGCGAAAGCGGGTTCACCTTCGCGGTATCGCCGCCCAGGCGTTTCACCGCCTCGCGCATGGCGGCCAGATCCACTACCGCCGGCACGCCGGTAAAGTCCTGCATCAGGACGCGAGCCGGACGGTAGGCGATCTCCCGGTCGGCATGGGCCTGTTTCAGCCAACCGGCAAGGGCACGAATATCTTCTTCAGTTACCGAGTCACCGTCCTGCCAGCGCAGCAGGTTCTCCATCAGCACCTTCAGCGACTTGGGCAGTCGACTGATATCGCCCAGCTGCTTCTGCGCCAACGGCAGACTGTAGTAATGCCAGGTTTTCTCATTGACCTGCAGCGTGTCCTTACTGGCTTCTCGTAGGGTTGACGACATAGCTCCTCCTTTATCTCAGGGATGGCATACCCCGATTCTCCTCAGGGTCTCCATTAAAGATAACACATGCTGGGCATAACACTTTGATAACAACCCAAATTGCTAAATGCGATAGGACGGAGAGGGATTAAAAGACAATTATCAGAGCGCAGAGGAAATAGCACCAAAATAGTGCAGAGGAGTCGTTTAAGCGATATTGTATTAGTACACGAGGACAAAAAAAGAGCTAATCATTGCCTGTTGGCTGATTAGCTCTTGTGATTGATTTCAGGTTGGATGAATCCCACGGCAAAATATATTCTCCCTGTATTGCCGGTCGCTGATTTTATATTACAGTTTCCTTTCACTGTCATAAAAATGACATGTATCTACAACGATGACCTACAGCTTTAGCTGACAATCCAGATGTTGCAGATGGTGAGCGCGATGATACTCCAGAACATCGCCAGCCCTACCAACACTACGCCCCATACGCGACTACGCAGAACGGGATCGATTTCGGTTTTGTCATTTTCGTATGACATCGCCAGTTTCATGTAATCGAGATTACTTATCATATTGTCACCACCAATTGCTCAAATCATCAGGTACAGATAAATCTTAATTATGGATAAAAGATTAATCCAGCTAAATTAGGTCTGATGGAATATATTTAACCGGTTATTTGATCGCGGTGGGCATAATGACAAACGTGTTGCGAGAAATTATTAATTTTGTGATTGGTTCGAGGTTTAAGTTGTTAAATAAGGACCATGCTAGTTAATGGCACTCCCCACAGGGAATGCCATTATTTTTTACAGGGTTATTTTTCCGGTAGTTTTATATCTTTGAACATCGCTTCAATATCTTCATTCGACCGCAAGGCCACCGCGGTATCCACCACATCCCGGGTCAAATGGGGTGCAAAACGTTGAATAAAATCATACATGTAGCTTCGTAAGAAAGTGCTACGGCGGAAGCCTATTTTAGTGGTGCTGTGGCTGAAGATACCGTTCGCATCCAGCTTCACCAGGTCCGGATCGGAGACCGGATCCACCGCCATACTGGCAATCACCCCTACCCCGAGTCCCAGGCGAACATAGGTTTTGATGACATCGGCATCGGTGGCGGTAAAAACAATGCGCGGCGTCAGGCCCGCACGGTTAAACGCGGTATCCAGTTCCGAACGGCCGGTGAAGCCAAAGGTATAGGTTACCAGCGGATACTGCGCCAGCTCTTCAATTGACACCGAGCCCCTGGAGGCCAGAGGATGCTCCGGCGTCACCACGATCGACCGGTTCCAGTGATAGCATGGCAGCATCACCAAATCGTCATACAGATGCAGCGCTTCAGTAGCAATAGCGAAGTCGGCGTTGCCTTTCGACACGGCTTCGGCGATCTGGGTTGGCGAACCCTGATGCATATGCAGCGACACCCGCGGATAGCGTTCAATAAAGCCCTTGATCACCCCCGGCAAGGCATAGCGCGCCTGGGTATGGGTGGTCGCCACATACAGCGACCCCTTGTCCGGCCAGGTATGCTCCCCGGCGACAGATTTGATGGCATCGACTTTCGACAACACCTCGCGGGCAATACGGATGATCTCCTGCCCGGCAGGGGTCACCTGAGTCAAATGCTTGCCGCTGCGGGCAAAGATCTGGATGCCGAGCTCATCTTCCAGCATACGCACCTGCTTACTGATGCCTGGCTGGGAGGTATAAAGCCCTTCGGCGGTGGATGAAACATTCAGGTTATGGTTAACCACCTCAACGATGTAGCGAAGCTGTTGTAGTTTCATGCTGATATCCGTTTGCGCGTAAAATGAAGCCGCTTAATACACTTTACGTTCAGGCAACTTGTCGCCTGTGAAGGCCAGGCCTCCCGGCAGTTGGCCATAGTGGCGCCGCAACGCATCCTGAAAGCGATGATGTATAAGACGTTTTAATAATAAAAAAGGTATTAACTATAACCACTATATCATTTATACCAACAGTGTATAGCCGGTAACGAAAAATAATATAGGTGGTTATAAGGGGGCGGAAAGCGCGGAGAGAAAGGAAAACGACACGGCAGAGGCATCCATGGCCCCTGTCGGCCGCCAGAGCAGGAAAAGCGCCCTTTTCCTGCCTGATAATGGTCAGTTACTTTTTAGCTTCCGTCCATTTGCCGTCGATAAAGAAGGCTGACCAGCCGGTCGCTTTGCCCTCTTTTTCGGACGCCACATACTGCTGCTTCGTTTTACGGCTAAAGCGCACCAGCGTCTTATTGCCTTCCGGATCCTGCTGCGGCGCATCGGCGAGATAACGCAGTTTTTCCGGCAGACGGTCGCGGAAGCGGTACAGCTCTTCCACCAGCGGCGCACGCGTTTCCCGTGATTTCGGGAAGGTGTTTGCCGCCAGGAAGACGCCCGCGGCCCCGTCACGCAGCACGAAATAGGCGTCAGACTTCTCGCACGGCAGCTCCGGGAGCGGCACCGGATCTTCCTTCGGCGGTGCCACTTCGCCATTGCGCAGGATCTTACGCGTATTCTTACACTCGTCGTTGGTACAAGCCATGTACTTCCCAAAACGCCCCATCTTCAGGTGCATCTCGGAGCCGCACTTCTCGCACTCCACTACCGGACCGTCATAGCCCTTGATGCGGAACTCGCCCTCTTCAATCTCATAGCCATCGCAGGTCGGGTTGTTACCGCAGACGTGCAGTTTACGCTTGGGATCGATAAGGTAGCTGTCCATCGCCGTACCGCACTTCTGGCAGCGGCGTTTAGCGCGCAGCGCGTTAGTTTCGGCGTCATCGCCTTCCAGCACGTTGAGGACTTCGTTTTCCGGCACCAGGTTAATGGTGGTTTTGCAGCGCTCTTTCGGCGACAGGGCATAGCCCGAACAGCCGAGGAACACGCCGGTGCTGGCGGTACGGATGCCCATTTTACGGCCACAGGTCGGACAGTCGATACTGGTGAGCACCATCGGGTTCGGCTGCATGCCGCCCTCTTCCGGATCTTTCTCCGCCGTCTCCAGCTGGGCGGTAAAATCGCCAAAGAAGTGGTTCAGCACCTCTTTCCACTCGGCCTGGTGGTTAGCCACCTGATCGAGACGATCTTCCATCTGCGCGGTGAAGTCGTAGTTCATTAAATCGCGGAAGTTCTCTTCCAGTCGGTCGGTGACGATCTCGCCCATTTTCTCCGCGTAGAAACGACGGTTTTCCACTCGCACGTAACCACGATCCTGAATGGTGGAGATAATCGAGGCATAGGTGGACGGACGACCGATACCGCGTTTTTCCAGCTCTTTAACCAGCGAGGCTTCGCTGAAGCGAGCCGGCGGTTTGGTAAAGTGCTGGGCAGGCGTCAGCTCGACCAGGCTCAGCTGGTCGCCCTGTTTGACCAGCGGCAGAGTCCGGTCCTCATCGCCCTTGCGCAGGGCCGGCATCACTTTGGTCCAGCCGTCAAAGCGTAAGGTACGACCGCGCGCTTTCAGTTTGTAATCGCCCGCCGCCACGGTCAGCGTCGTGGAGTCGTACTGCGCCGGCGTCATCTGACAGGCGACAAACTGGCGCCAGATCAGCTGATACAGCTTCTGCGCATCCGCTTCCATATCTTTCAGCGTTTCCGCCAGCACGTTCACATCAGACGGACGAATCGCTTCGTGTGCTTCTTGTGAGTTTTCTTTGCTGGCGTACTGATTCGCGCTTTCCGGCAGATATTTTTTACCAAACTTGTCGCTGATGTAGCCGCGAACCATGTTCAGCGCATCCTGACTCAGGTTGGTGGAGTCGGTACGCATATAGGTGATGTGCCCCGCCTCATAGAGGCGCTGAGCCATCATCATGGTCTTTTTCACGCCGAAGCCGAGACGGGTGCTGGCCGCCTGCTGCAGGGTGGAGGTGATGAACGGCGCGCCCGGCTTGCTGCTGGTCGGCTTGTCTTCCCGCTCCAGTACGCTGTAGCTGGCTTTTTCCAGCAGCGATACCGCCGCCATGGTCTCATCGCGGCTGACCGGACGGAACGGCTTATCGTCCTTATGGGTCACCTGCAGCGGCAGCGCGTCGCCGCCCGGCGTGGTGGTGGTGGCATCAACTTCCCAGTACTCTTCCGGGACGAATGCTTTGATTTCACGCTCACGCTCCACCACCAGGCGGACCGCGACGGACTGTACGCGCCCGGCAGAAAGACCACGGGCGATTTTTTTCCACAGCAGCGGCGAAACCATATAACCCACCACGCGGTCCATAAAGCGACGCGCCTGCTGGGCGTTAACCCGATCGATATTCAGTTCGCCCGGCTTTTCGAAAGCCTGACGAATGGCGTTTTTGGTGATCTCATTGAACACCACGCGGCTGTAACGCTGTTCATCGCCGCCGATAACTTCCCGCAGGTGCCAGGCAATGGCTTCCCCTTCGCGGTCAAGGTCGGTTGCGAGATAGATGTGGTCAGCTTTTTCCGCCAACTGTTTGAGTTCTGAAACTACCTTTTCTTTACCCGGAAGTACTTCATAGTGCGCATTCCAGTCATGCCATGGGTCCACGCCCATGCGGTTAACCAGAGCACCACGTTCGTCCTTTTTAGGCTTTTTAGCCCCTTTGGTGGCGGTAGAGTCGGTGCTCTTTTTGGAAGCTGATCCACTGGTCGGCAAATCGCGGATATGACCGACGCTGGATTTCACCACGTAGTCATTACCCAGATACTTATTGATCGTTTTGGCTTTTGCCGGGGACTCAACGATAACGAGAGCTTTACCCATATTCACCTTTACCTAATTTGATTCATCCAGGAATACATCGCACATTCATACACCCTCCACTGGCGACTGCCTCATATGTTGCGGCACCGTCGGTGAATATCAACCCAGAACACCTGTTTCATCTCCGTAAAACCAGGCGCTTGAGTTTACTGACCTTTTTTCGTCAGGTGACATAGCACGAAGAATTTTTGGCCGAATGTCAAGCAAATCTGTTGCCAGATCGCCGAAAGCGTCACACTGTACCTGATAAAATTCGTTACGCAACTTTATTAGCATGCAAAAGCGAATCACGCCAGTAAACGGCTGTTTCTCCACTGGTTACGATTACCCCTGTTTTGTCCATGGAAAATTTGCCCCGCGCCGCCGCGCGGCGTAAACTACGCCCGGAGAAAAAGAGGAGTCCGTTATGCAAGGTACAACCCAACCAATCGATCGCCAGACGCTGCTCGAAAAAGCCAACAAACTTATTCGCGAACATGAGGATACGTTAGCCGGTATCGAAGCCACCGACGTCGTTCAGCGCAACAATGTCCTGGTGTTTAGCGGTGAGTTTTATCTTGATGAGCAGGGTCTGCCGACGCCAAAGAGTACAGCGGTATTTAATATGTTTAAGTACCTCGCCCATGAGCTGTCGGACAAATATCACCTGGTCGATTAAGACCGGCGTAGATTAAGACCGCTCTAAACGAGAACGCGAGGCAGAGCCTCGCGTTTTATCATCTACATCAGCGGCTTCTGTCCGCGCTGCCACCAGCGCAGCAGCAGTCGATCGGCACTCTCCGCCGCGCTACCGGTGAAGCGATCGAGCATTTTCTTACGCTGTTGATAACGCACTCCGATCACCTCGTGGCTCTCCATGAGTCCCAGCAGCAGCTCATCACTGGTTTCAACCGCATCCACCAGCCCTTTTTCCAGCGCCTGTACCCCGTACCAGTGCTCGCCAGTGGCCACCTGCTCAATATCAAGGCCCGGGCGCATCCGCTGGACGAAATCCTTGAACAAATGGTGCGTCTCATTAAGGTCTTCGCGAAACTTGCGCCGTCCTTCTTCAGTGTTTTCACCCAGCATCGTGAGCGTTCGTTTGTACTGTCCGGCGGTGTGCAGTTCGATATCAATATCCTTGTTCTTCAGGAAACGGTGCAGGTTTGGGATCTGCGCCACCACGCCAATAGAGCCGAGGATCGCAAACGGCGCCGAGACAATTTTGTTCGCCACGCAGGCCATCATATAGCCGCCGCTGGCCGCCACTTTATCGACCGCCACCGTCAGCGGGATCTGTTTGTCACGCAAGCGCTGCAGCTGAGAGGCAGCCAGCCCGTAGCCGTGCACCACCCCGCCGGGGCTTTCCAGACGAATCACCACCTGATCGCGCGCTTTCGCCGCCGCCAGCACCGCGGTGATCTCTTCCCGCAGGCTGGTGACTTCATGAGCATCCATACTGCCTTTGAAATCCAGCACCCAGGCGCGCGGCTTGCCTTCCGGCTCGGTATTACCCAGCTTCGCCCGCGCTTTCGCCGCCTTCGCCTCTTGTTTTTGCTTTTTCTTCTGCGACTTATGCCACTGCTTCTGCTGCGGGCCGTCCAGCAGGGCCACCGCCAGCGATTCCTTCATCTCTTTATAATGCTCGCTAAGATTCGTTACCCGCAGCTCACCGCGCTGTTTCTTGCGCTGGGCCAGGTTGACGATAATAGCGGCAATCACCGCGATAGCGACGACAACGGTCGCGATCTTGGCTAAAAATAAGCCATATTGAGCAAGTAATTCCACGTTTTCACCTTGTGTAAAGCACTGACGTTGCTTCACAGTGTACATCAGCCCCTGGCGAGAAGTCTTTGTGCTTTGTGTCCTCTGCGCAGCGGATTCCGTTTTTTTAGGCGAGGCTGAAATCGTTGCAAGATATTAATTTTGTGAATACTTTCCGCTTCGCCGATTGCAATGGCGGGCGCTTTCAGGCATAACAGCGCAAAAGTGAGATACCAAAGATGAAGCGCGATCGAGAGCCGATCGCCAAAGGAGTCGCCGTGCATTATCAACCGCAACGCCACTTGCTGAAAGATCGCATCATTCTGGTCACCGGGGCCAGCGATGGAATTGGTCGTGAAGCGGCCCTGACCTACGCCCGCTACAGCGCCAGCGTTATCCTGCTGGGTCGCAACGACGACAAACTGCGCGCCGTCGCCGAGGAGATTGAGCGTGAGGGCGGTATTCCTCCCCGCTGGTTTACTCTCGACCTGCTCACCTGCACGCCGCAGGCGTGCCAGCAGCTGGCGCAGCAGATCAGCATCCACTATCCCCGCCTTGACGGCGTGCTGCACAATGCTGGCTTGCTCGGCGACATCTGCCCGATGGATGAACAGAAACCGGAGGTCTGGCAGCAGGTGATGCAGGTGAACGTCAATGGCACCTTTATGCTGACCCAGGCGCTTCTTCCTTTATTACTCCGTTCCGAATCTGGTTCGCTGGTCTTTACCTCATCCAGCGTCGGTCGTCAGGGTCGCGCCAACTGGGGCGCCTATGCCGTCTCCAAATTCGCCACCGAAGGGATGATGCAGGTGCTGGCCGACGAGTACCAAAGCCGCCACCTGCGGGTGAACTGTATCAACCCCGGCGGCACCCGCACCGGCATGCGCGCCAGCGCGTTCCCGACGGAAGATCCGCTGAAACTGAAAACCCCCGCTGACATTATGCCCGTCTATCTGTGGCTGATGGGCGACGACAGTCGTCGCAAGACGGGAATGACCTTCGACGCCCAACCGGGGCGTAAACCAGGAATTGCCCAATGAGTGATGAACGCTACCGCGAACGCCAGCAGCGGCTGAAAGATAAAGTGGATGCCCGGGTGGCGGCGGCCCAGGACGAGCGCGGCATTGTGATGGTCTTTACCGGCAACGGCAAAGGAAAAACTACCGCCGCCTTTGGCACCGCGACCCGCGCCGTCGGCCACGGCAAAAAAGTCGGCGTGATCCAGTTTATCAAGGGGACCTGGCCTAACGGCGAGCGTAATCTGCTGGAGCCCCACGGCGTCGAATTCCAGGTGATGGCGACAGGCTTTACCTGGAACACTCAGGACCGCGACAGCGACACCGCCGCCTGTCTGGCGGTTTGGGAACATGCCCGCCGTATGCTTGCCGACGACCAGCTCGATCTGGTGCTGCTGGACGAGCTGACCTATATGGTGGCCTACGATTACCTGCCGCTGGAGGCGGTGCTGAGCGCTCTGCGTGAGCGTCCTGCCCACCAGTCGGTGATCATCACCGGCCGCGGCTGTCATCGCGATATTATTGAAATGGCGGATACCGTCAGCGAGCTGCGCCCGGTGAAACATGCCTTTGATGCCGGCATTAAAGCGCAGATGGGGATTGACTACTGAGGACCGGATACGGCGAAAGGAAGTCCGCGTTCCGGCGCAAAACCACCGGAACGCGCAACATTAACCGTTGGTCTTATTGCGGGTACTGGAACGGCGGTTGCTGTTATTACCCTGGCGCGGGTTAGCGCTGGTCTGGCTGTGACGCTTCACCGCCCGGCGGATCTGATTGGCTTTCAACCGGCGACGATCTTTTTCAACGGCGACCTTGGAGCTGGTTTCCGGAGTAAGTTCCACCAGTTCGCGCAGATAGTTGGTCTGCGCCAGGTCCAGCTCGGTATAGCCGCCGCGCGGCAGGCCTTTCGGCAGCAGAATATCGCCATAGCGCACGCGGATCAGGCGGCTGACCTGCACGCCGACCGCTTCCCACAGGCGACGCACTTCGCGGTTACGCCCTTCGGTCAGGGTAACGTTATACCACTGGTTAATCCCTTCGCCGCCGGTGAATTTGATGGTTTTAAACGCCGCCGGGCCATCTTCTAACTGTACGCCGCGCGACAGCTGGCGCAGCTTATCTTCATCTACCTGGCCGAAAACGCGAACGGCGTACTCACGCTCGACTTCACGGCTCGGGTGCATCAGGCGGTTTGCCAGTTCGCCGTCGGTGGTGAACAGCAACAGGCCACAGGTGTTGACGTCCAGACGACCAACGGCAATCCAGCGCGCGCCGCGCAGTTTAGGCAGACGATCGAACACCGTCGGGCGTCCTTCCGGATCGTTACGGGTGCACAGTTCGCCTTCCGGCTTGTAGTACGCCAGCACGCGGCAGATCTGCTCGGCGGACTCTTTCACCGAGATCAGATGGCCATCGATACGAATTTTTAAACCGGGGACGATTTCCACACGGTCGCCGAGGGTGGCGATTTTGCCGTCGACGCTGACGCGGCCAGCTTCGATTTTCGCTTCAATTTCACGGCGGGAGCCGTGGCCGGCGCGGGCCAGCACTTTTTGCAGTTTCTCGCTCATTGAGCTTCCTTAAGGTGTCGCCTTCCCAGGCGTCTGGTATGCTTTATGAAACAATGAGGCCTGTATCAGCAACTCATTGTTACGTATATACTTTGTACGTAAAGTCTCGCCGGCATGCGCAAAACATTCGCCGCGAGCCCGTATTCGTGGCCGAACATACTACACTAACTTCGCCGGGAAAGCTTCTGTTCGCCACACCGCGCCTTTAGTATGGAACAGATTTTCCTTATTCTCCTGTCTACCCTCACCTGTGTTGGTCTTAGTCGGACAGAGAGCGCCTCCCTGCGCTACGCCTGCTCTTGCGCGACGGCAGAGTGCTGGGCGAGCAGCCAGTCACGAAAACAGCGGTTGGCAGGGGCCAGCAGCGCGGTCTCGTGGTAAACCAGATGATAGGCCAGCGGACAGGCGATGGGCTGCGCCAGAGGATTCACCAGCCGCCCCTGCGTCAGCGCAGGCGCTATGAATGAACGTCGCAGTAAAGCCATCCCCATACCGGCTAATGCCGCCTCCGTTACGCCGTTGCAATCAGTGAACACCGGGCCACGGCGCGCGCGGTGCGCTTCCAGCCCCACGGCCTCGCACCACAGCGCCCAGTCCTCACGATGTTCATCGTGCAGCAGCGGATACTCTAGCAGACCGCTGGCATCGGCGAGGGTCCGGTGCGGAGTAATCAGCTGCGGACTACAGACCGGCATCAGATCGTCATCCAGCAGACGATAAGCCTGCAGTTCCGGCCAGCCCCCGACGCCATGCCGCACGGCAAAATCGATCTCTTCGCTCAGCAAATCCACTCGCCGGTTGGTGGTGCCGATCAGGATCTCTATCTGTGGATAGCGCCGTTCAAAATCAGCCAGCCGCGGCAGCAGCCATTGAATAGCAAAGCCGCTGGTACAACTGACAGTCACTTTTTCCGGCCCCGGGGGCACCTGCAGACGCCGGGTGGCGGCAGCTATCTGATGAAACGCGGGCTGCACGGCCCGGAGGTAGATCTCCCCCACCTCCGTTAACTGTAACCGTCGGGGGGTACGGATAAATAGCGGGACATTCAGCGCCTCCTCCAGGCGGGCAATCTGCTGGCTGACAGCGCTGGGTGTGACGCAAAGTTCACTGGCGGCCAGCTTCAGGCTGAGCAGCCGCGCCGCCGCCTCAAAACAGCGCAACGCATTCAGCGGCGGGAGTTTCATGGCTATGGAACCTCAGTTAAGAAAAACTTAATCATGTAAGCATAACGCGTTTGTCGGCCATTGCACGAGAGCTCTACAGTTAGCTTCCTTACCGTTCACAAGGAGTCAATCATGCGTGTTATCGACTGTGGTCGCCTGCTGCTGCTTGCCGCCCTCTGGGGTGCCAGCTTTCTGTTTATGCGCATCACCACCCCGGCTTTCGGCGCGGTAAACAGCGCCTTTCTGCGCGTGCTGTTCGCCGCCGTCGCTTTAGGGTTGCTGGCCGGCGCGCGCGGAAAATGGGGCGGGTATGAGGGTAAATTCATCGCCACTCTGAAGCTGGGGGTCATCAATTCCGGCCTCCCTTTTCTGATGTACTGCCTTGCCGCGCAATGGCTACCGGCAGGGTACTCCGCCACGCTCAACGCCACGGCGCCGATGATGGGGGTGCTGATTGGCGCACTCTGCTTTGCGGAACCGCTGACCCTGCGCAAAGGCGCTGGCGCGGCGCTGGGCGCTATTGGCGTGGCGGTGATCGCGCGCCCGACTACCGGCCTCGGCGCCGCCCAGCTGCTGCCGGGCGTCGGCGCCTGTCTGACCGCCACCGCCTGCTATGGCCTGGCCGGCTTTCTGACCCGCCGCTGGATCCAACAGCGCGGCGGCCTCGAAGCGGAGCGCGTCGCGTTGGGCAGCCAAATCGGCGCCACGCTGTTTTTATGCCCCTTCTTTCTCTGGTCCTGCGGGCATGGGCTGGCTGTGGACTGGGGTCAGGGCCTGCCGTGGATGGCAATGCTTATGCTGGGTGTCGTCTGCACGGCGGCAGGGTATATCCTCTATTTCCGCCTGATCGCTGATATTGGACCGCTGCGTTCACTGTCCGTGACCTTTTTGATCCCGCCTTTTGCGGTGCTGTGGGGCTATCTTTTTCTTGGAGAGATTGTGGAGAGTGGGTTAATTCTCGGCGCGCTGCTGGTCTGCCTGGCGCTGTGGATGATGGTCGTGCCGTCGGGGAGAAAAGAGAGGGTACCAGGCGGCGCATGAGGCACCGCCCGGCAGGTAGTGTCAGAGAAACGGCCTCACGTCGCCCACGCCTTCGCGCAGCACCACCGGGGTATCTTCCGTCAGGTCGATAACCGTGGTCGGCTGCTGCCCCAGGAAACCGCCGTGGATAATGAGGTCCACGACTTTCTCCAGACGATCTTTGATCTCTTCCGGGTCGGATTCGGTAAAGTCGCTGCCGGGCAGCATCAGCGAGGTAGAGAGCATCGGTTCGCCTAAGGTCTCAAGCAACGCCTGAGCGATGGGGTTGGACGGGACGCGCATACCAATGGTTTTACGCTTCTCCTGCAGCAGCCGGCGCGGTACCTCTTTCGTTCCTTTGAGGATAAAGGTGTAGTTGCCCGGCGTATTGTTTTTCATCAGGCGAAACGCCACGTTGTCCACAAAAGCGTAGGTTGACAGTTCGGACAGGTCGCGGCACATCAGGGTGAAGTTGTGGCCGTCCGGCAGCTGACGGATGCGGCAGATCCGCTCCATCGCGCCCTTGTCTTCAATTTTGCAGCCCAGCGCGTAGCCGGAGTCGGTAGGATATACGATCACCCCGCCCTTACGCACAATCTCCACCGCCTGGTTAATCAACCGCGCCTGCGGGTTATCCGGATGGATATAAAAAAACTGGCTCATACTTCCCTCTCAATTTTTATTCGGTGGCCGCTTCCCAGCTGTGCCAGACGCCTTCCACGCCGGCAGGGAGCCAGAGCTTACGGCCAAGTTCGATCCACGCGCAGGGCTGATGGAAATCGGAACCCTGCGACGCCAGAAGACCAAACTGCACGGCCAGGGCGGCCAGCTGGGCGCGTTCATGGGGCGCCTGCTGACACTGGGCCACTTCCATGGCATCACCGCCCTGCTCGCTGAAGTGGGCCAACAGCCGCTTAAGCCACTTGGCGGAAAGATCGTAACGCCCGGGATGGGCTATCACCGCCTTACCGCCAGAATGATGAATGACATCAATTGCTTGTTTTATTGTACACCACTGCGGCGGCACGTAACCGGTTTTCCCGCGGGCAAGGTATTTTTTGAAGACCTCCGCCATGTTCTTCGCGTGGCCGGCCTCCACCAGAAAACGGGCAAAATGGCCGCGGGTGACGGCGCCACCGTCCGCCAGCCGCAGCGCCCCTTCCCAGGCGCCGGGGATGCGCGCCTTCTCCAGACGCTCGGCAATCATCTGGCCGCGCTGCTGGCGCCGCGCTTTCTGCTCCTCCAGCAGGGCGGTCATCGCAGGGTGCGCAATATCAATATTGAGACCCACAATATGAATCTCGTGATTCTCCCAGAGGGTGGAAATCTCGACGCCGTTCACCAGGGTCAAGGGTAATCCGGCGCGGGCGATCTCCTCCCGGGCCGCGGGGATCGCCGCCACGCTGTCATGGTCGGTGATCGCCAGCGTGCCTACGCGCATTTCATGGGCGCGATGGACCAGTTCCTGCGGAGTCAGCCGCCCGTCAGAGGCGGTGGTATGGCTGTGCAGATCGTAAATCACTGCGTATTGGCTGTCGCTCAAAAGGACTCCTGCTGGACATCAACGTAAATAAGCGCATTATCATACCGACAGGCAGAGAAAATCTGCAAACAAGGGTTGACTTTATTCCATTGAACTAGTTAACTAGTACGCAAGTTCACATGAAGGGGTATCACGATGAAAATGCACTTTATCACTCTGCACAGCTGGTGGCGCACCTCCTGATAACGGGCGGCGTGATCGCGTTTTGCATTCAGCATACAGATACCCGGCCCGCCAATGAGCGGGCTTTTTATTGGACAAAAATAATACGAACAGGCGAGAACAATAATGCAAACATCCAAACCGGCACTCGAGCTTCTCACCAGCGACGCCATCTACCGGGAGAACCCGACGGCGTTATTCCACCAACTGTGCGGCGCCCGTCCGGCCACGCTGCTGCTGGAATCGGCTGACATCGACAGCAAAGATGACTTAAAAAGCCTGCTGCTGGTGGACAGCGCGCTGCGCATCACCGCTCTCGGTGACACTGTCACCATTCAGGCCCTCTCCGCCAACGGCGCCGCGCTGCTGGAGCTGCTGGACGGCGCGCTGCCCTCCGGGATCGCCAATCAGCGCCAGCCCAACGGCCGGATCCTGACCTTCCCGGCGGTCAGTTCCCTGCTCGATGAAGACGCCCGCCTCTGCTCGCTGTCAGTGTTTGACGCCTTCCGTCTCCTGCAGGAGCTGGTGACCGTCCCTGCCAACGAGCGTGAAGCGATGTTCTTTGGCGGCCTGTTCGCCTATGACCTGGTGGCCGGCTTTGAAGATCTGCCGCCCCTGCAGAGCGACACCGCCTGCCCGGACTACTGCTTCTATCTGGCGGAGACCCTGCTGGTCATCGACCATCAGACCAAGCATACCCGCATCCAGGCGAGCCTGTTCACGCCGCTGGAGAGTGAAAAACAGCGCCTGGAGCAGCGCCTGAGCCAGCTGCGCCAGCAGCTGAACGAGCCACCGCTGCCGCTGCCGGTCACTACCGTGGCCGAAATGCGCTGCGACGTTGACCAGAGCGATGAAGAGTACGGCGCGGTGGTGCGCAAAATGCAGCGCGCGATCCGCGCCGGGGAAATCTTCCAGGTGGTCCCTTCCCGCCGCTTCTCGCTTCCCTGCCCGTCGCCGCTGGCCGCGTATGATGTGCTGAAGAAGAGCAACCCCAGCCCGTATATGTTCTTTATGCAGGACAACGATTTCACCCTGTTCGGCGCCTCGCCGGAAAGCTCGCTGAAGTACGATGCCGTCAGCCGTCAGATTGAGATCTACCCCATCGCCGGCACCCGGCCGCGCGGCCGCCGCGCCGACGGTTCGCTGGATCGCGATCTCGACAGCCGTATCGAACTGGAAATGCGTACCGATCACAAAGAGCTTTCCGAGCACCTGATGCTGGTGGACCTGGCGCGCAACGATCTGGCCCGCATCTGTACCCCGGGCAGCCGCTATGTCGCCGATTTAACCAAGGTTGACCGTTACTCCTTCGTGATGCATCTGGTCTCCCGGGTGGTGGGTGAACTGCGTCAGGATCTCGATGTGCTGCACGCTTACCGCGCCTGCATGAACATGGGCACTCTCAGCGGCGCGCCGAAGGTTCGCGCCATGCAGCTGATTGCCGCCGCCGAAGGTAAACGACGCGGCAGCTACGGCGGCGCGGTGGGCTATTTCACTGCCCACGGCGACCTCGACACCTGCATCGTCATCCGTTCCGCCTACGTGCAGGAGGGTATCGCTACCGTCCAGGCCGGAGCCGGCATTGTGCTCGACTCGGTTCCCCAGTCGGAAGCGGATGAGACCCGAAATAAAGCCCGCGCGGTGCTGCGCGCCATTGCCCAGGCCCATCACGCGAAGGAGATTTTCTGATGGCTGACATTCTGCTGCTCGATAATATCGATTCTTTCACCTATAACCTGGCAGACCAGCTGCGCGCCAACGGCCATAACGTGGTGATTTACCGTAACTCCGTTCCGGCGCAGGCGCTGATTGAGCGTCTGGGCACCATGGACAATCCGGTGCTGATGCTCTCCCCTGGCCCGGGTACGCCAAGCGAAGCCGGCTGCATGCCGGAATTGCTGACCCGCATGCGGGGCAAGCTGCCGATCATCGGCATCTGCCTCGGCCACCAGGCCATTGTCGAAGCCTACGGCGGCTATGTCGGCCAGGCGGGCGAGATCCTTCACGGTAAAGCCTCCAGCATTGAGCACGACGGCCAGGCGATGTTTGCCGGTCTGGCTAACCCGCTGCCGGTGGCGCGCTACCACTCGCTGGTCGGCAGCAATATTCCCGCCGGGCTGACGATTAACGCCAATTTCAATGGCATGGTGATGGCGGTGCGTCACGATGCGGATCGGGTGTGCGGCTTCCAGTTCCACCCGGAATCGATCCTCACCACCCAGGGCGCGCGACTGCTGGAGCAGACCCTGGCCTGGGCGCTGCAGAAGCTGGAGCATACCAACACCCTCCAGCCGATCCTTGAGAAGCTGTACCAGGCGGAAACCCTGAGCCAGCAGGAGAGCCACCAGCTGTTCTCCGCCGTCGTGCGCGGCGAAGTGAAGCCTGAACAGCTGGCCGCCGCGCTGGTCAGTATGAAAGTGCGCGGCGAGCAGCCGCAGGAAATTGCCGGCGCCGCCACCGCGCTGCTGGAAAACGCCGCGCCGTTCCCGCGCCCGGACTACCTGTTTGCCGACATCGTCGGCACCGGTGGCGACGGCAGCAACAGCATTAATATCTCCACCGCCAGCGCGTTTGTCGCCGCTGCCTGTGGATTGAAAGTGGCGAAGCACGGCAACCGCAGCGTTTCCAGTAAATCAGGCTCTTCTGACCTGCTGGCGGCCTTCGGCATTAATCTCGATATGAACGCCG
Organism: Klebsiella sp. JB_Kp031; assembly: GCF_040064295.1. Lineage (NCBI taxonomy): Bacteria > Pseudomonadati > Pseudomonadota > Gammaproteobacteria > Enterobacterales > Enterobacteriaceae > Klebsiella > Klebsiella sp. JB_Kp031. The sequence continues at coordinate 57,486 of NZ_JBEAJW010000023.1, read as the reverse complement.
ATAAATCCCGCGCGGCGCTCGATGAGCTGGGCGTCTGCTTCCTGTTCGCGCCGAAGTACCACACCGGTTTCCGCCACGCGATGCCGGTCCGTCAGCAGCTGAAGACCCGTACTCTGTTTAACGTGCTGGGCCCGCTGATCAACCCGGCGCATCCACCGCTGGCGCTGATTGGCGTCTACAGCCCGGAACTGGTGTTGCCGATTGCGGAAACCTTGCGCGTACTCGGTTATCAGCGCGCTGCCGTGGTGCACAGCGGCGGGATGGATGAAGTCTCGCTGCATGCGCCCACGGTGGTCGCCGAGCTGCATAACGGGGAAATTAAAAGCTATCAGCTGACCGCCGACGATTTCGGCCTGACGCCTTACCATCAGGCGCAGCTGGCGGGCGGCACGCCGGAAGAAAACCGTGACATTCTGACGCGCTTGCTACAAGGTAAAGGTGAAGCCGCTCACGAAGCCGCCGTCGCCGCCAACGTCGCCATGTTGATGCGTTTACACGGGCATGAAGATCTGAAAGCTAACGCTCAGCAGGTACTGGATGTGCTGCACAGCGGCGCGGCCTATGACAGAGTGACCGCCTTAGCGGCAAGAGGGTAAAGAATGCAGACCGTTTTAGCAAAAATCGTTGCCGACAAAGCGATTTGGGTGGAAGCCCGCAAACAACAACAACCTTTAGCCAGTTTTCAGAATGAGGTCGTCCCGACGCAGCGCAATTTCTATGACGCGCTGGCCGGCACCCGCACCGCGTTTATTCTCGAGTGCAAAAAGGCTTCGCCGTCGAAGGGGTTGATTCGCGAAGATTTCGATCCGGCGGCGATCGCCAGCATCTACAAACACTACGCCTCGGCGATCTCGGTGCTGTGTGATGAGAAATATTTCCAGGGCAGCTTCGATTTTCTGCCGATCGTCAGCAAGGTCGCGCCGCAGCCGATCCTGTGTAAGGACTTCACCATCGACCCTTACCAGATCTACCTGGCGCGCTACTATCAGGCCGACGCCTGCCTGCTGATGCTGTCGGTGCTCGACGATGAACAGTATCGTCAGCTCTCGGCGGTGGCTCACAGCCTGAATATGGGCGTGCTCACAGAAGTCAGCAATGATGAGGAGCTGGAGCGCGCCATCGCCCTGAAGGCGAAGGTGGTGGGCATCAACAACCGCGACCTGCGCGATATGTCGATTGACCTCAACCGCACCCGTCAGCTGGCGGCGCGTCTCGGCCCGGATGTCACGGTGATCAGCGAATCCGGCATCCATACCTATGCCGAAGTGCGTGAGCTGAGCCACTTCGCCAATGGCTTCCTGATCGGCTCCGCCCTGATGGAGCAGGCGGATCTGGAAGCGGCGGTCAAGCGCGTGCTGCTCGGCGAGAACAAAGTGTGCGGCCTGACGCGCCCGCAGGATGCGCAGGTGGCCTGGGAGTCTGGCGCCATCTACGGTGGGCTGATCTTCGTCCCGACCTCGCCGCGGGCGGTAAATGACGCCCAGGCTAAAGCGGTGATCGCCGCCGCGCCGCTGCAGTACGTCGGCGTCTTCCGCAATGCGCCGCTGGATGAGGTGGTCGCCCGCGCCCAGGCCCTGGAGCTGGCCGCCGTACAGCTGCACGGTGATGAAGACCAGGCCTATATCGACGCGCTGCGCGACGCCCTCGCGGATAGCGTCCGCATCTGGAAAGCGCTGAGCGTTGGCGAAACCTTGCCGTCCCGTACACTCCGCCATGTCGATAAGTATCTGCTCGACAACGGCCAGGGCGGCAGCGGCCAGCGTTTTGACTGGAGCCTGCTGCAGGGCCAGGACCTGCGTAACGTTATGCTGGCTGGCGGCCTCGGCGCCGATAACTGTGTGGAAGCGGCCAAAAGCGGCTGTGCCGGACTCGATTTCAATTCAGGCGTAGAGTCGCAACCCGGGATTAAAGACGCCAGCAAGCTGGCCTCCGTATTCCAGACGCTGCGCGCATATTAAGGAGCAATAATGAGCACTTTACTGAACCCCTACTTCGGCGAATTCGGCGGCATGTATGTGCCGCAGATCCTGATGCCCGCCCTGCGCCAGCTGGAAGAGGCCTTTGTCAGCGCGCAGAAGGACCCGGCCTTTCAGGCGGAATTCACCGACCTGCTGAAAAACTACGCCGGTCGTCCGACGGCCCTGACCAAATGCCGGAACCTGACCGAAGGGACCCGCACTACCCTGTACCTGAAACGCGAAGATCTGCTGCACGGCGGCGCGCACAAAACCAACCAGGTGCTGGGCCAGGCTCTGCTGGCCAAACGGATGGGCAAAACCGAAATTATCGCCGAGACCGGCGCCGGTCAGCACGGCGTCGCCTCAGCGCTGGCCAGCGCCCTGCTCGGTCTGAAATGCCGTATCTACATGGGCGCCAAGGACGTCGAGCGCCAGTCGCCGAACGTCTTCCGTATGCGCCTGATGGGCGCCGAGGTGATCCCGGTGCACAGCGGCTCCGCCACGCTGAAAGATGCCTGTAACGAGGCGCTGCGCGACTGGTCCGGTAGCTACGAGAAGGCGCACTATATGCTGGGCACCGCCGCCGGTCCGCACCCGTTCCCGACCATCGTGCGTGAATTCCAGCGCATGATCGGCGAAGAGACCAAAGCGCAGATCCTCGAAAAAGAGGGCCGTCTGCCGGACGCGGTGATCGCCTGCGTCGGCGGCGGGTCAAACGCCATCGGCATGTTCGCTGATTTTATCGAGGAAACCCGCGTCGGCCTGATCGGCGTGGAGCCTGCCGGGCACGGTATCGAAAGCGGGGAGCACGGCGCGCCGCTGAAGCATGGTCGTGTGGGGATCTACTTCGGGATGAAGTCGCCGATGATGCAAACCGCCGACGGCCAGATCGAGGAATCTTACTCCATTTCCGCCGGGCTGGACTTCCCGTCCGTTGGGCCGCAGCACGCGTTTCTTAACAGCACCGGGCGCGCCGACTATGTGTCGATCACCGATGACGAAGCGCTGGAGGCGTTTAAAGCGCTCTCCCGCCACGAAGGGATCATCCCGGCGCTGGAGTCCTCTCACGCTCTGGCCCATGCGCTGAAAATGATGCGCGAGAACCCGGAAAAAGAGCAGCTGCTGGTGGTTAACCTCTCCGGCCGCGGCGATAAAGACATTTTCACCGTACACGACATCCTGAAAGCGCGAGGGGAAATCTGATGGAACGCTATGAGACGCTATTTGCCCAACTGAAAAACCGCCAGGAAGGCGCTTTCGTCCCCTTTGTCACCCTTGGCGATCCGGGACCGGAGCAGTCGCTGAAAATTATCGATGCGCTGATCGAAGGCGGCGCCGATGCCCTTGAGCTGGGGATCCCCTTCTCCGACCCGCTGGCGGACGGCCCGACCATCCAGGGCGCGGCCCTGCGCGCCTTCGCCGCGGGGGTAACCCCGGCGCAGTGCTTTGAGATGCTGGCGGCGATCCGCCAGAAGCATCCAACGATCCCAATCGGCCTGCTGATGTACGCGAACCTCGTCTTCAGCCCGGGTATCGATGAGTTCTATGCCCAGTGCGCCCGCGTCGGCGTCGACTCGGTGCTGGTAGCCGACGTGCCGGTGGAAGAGTCCGCCCCGTTCCGCCAGGCGGCGATGCGCCATAACATCGCGCCAATTTTCATTTGCCCGCCCAATGCGGATGACGATTTACTGCGCCAGATTGCCTCTTATGGTCGCGGCTACACCTATCTGCTGTCGCGCGCCGGGGTGACGGGTGCGGAAAATCGCGCTGCGCTGCCGCTGCACCATCTGGTGGAGAAGCTGGCGGAATATCACGCTGCGCCGCCGCTGCAGGGCTTTGGCATCTCCGCGCCGGAGCAGGTGAGCGCCGCCATTGACGCCGGGGCCGCCGGGGCGATCTCCGGTTCCGCCATCGTCAAAATCATCGAACGTCATCTTGATGAGCCGCAAACCATGCTCGACGAGCTGAAAGCCTTCGTCCAGAGCCTGAAGGCGGCGACCAAAACCGCCTGACCGTCAGCCGCCTGGCATCGCGCCAGGCGGCGATTTCCTCGCGTTAGCTCCCCCTCCACGTCATCTTGCACGCCTGCACATCAGACTGAACGATGATCGACACCTTGACGCCAGGCGATGCGCTTTAACGTGGAAATTGATGGCGGGCGGATACCGAAGATTTGCACCATGTTGAAAGTAAAAATATCGCTCTCCCTGGTACAGGAGAGCGATAGGTCAGGCAATCAATATTGCCCGAATATCATTGACGTTGGTTAACGTTGGGCCGGTCATTACCAGGTCATCGAGCGCATGAAAATAGCTATAGCTATCGTGTGCATCAAGATAACTAGCCGCATTTAGACCACCCATTTTGCCGCGTGTTAGCGTGTCCGGGAATACCAGCGCACCTGCTGCATCTTCCGTTCCGTCGATACCATCACTGTCGCCGGCGATTGCCCATATACCGCTTTCTCCCTGCAACGCACAGGCCAGACTGAGCGCAAATTCAGTATTACGACCACCCTTCCCGTGCTGACCCTGACTTACCGTCACGGTGGTTTCGCCACCCGACAACAGCACTGCCGGACCGGAAACCGGATGACCATATTGCTTCACGGATTTAGCAATCCCGGCCATAACAATGGCCACTTCACGACTTTCGCCTTCTAACGCATCGCCGAGAATAAGCGGCGTCAGTCCGTGTCTGCACGCAACCAGCGCGGCAGCCTGCAAAGCCCGCTGCGGCGTGGCAATGAGTTTTACTTCGCTGTTCGCTGTGCTTTCAACCGGGCCTGCCGGCTGGCTTAGCAGTTTATGAACAGGTTCCGGGGTCTGAATACCGTAGCGCTGAAGCACCCGAAGCGCATCAAGCGGCGTACTGTCATCGGCGACAGTAGGACCTGATGCCACATCTGCCGGGTTATCCCCCGGCACATCGCTGATAATCAGTGACACAATACGGGCCGGTTGCGCCATTCTTGCCAGCTTGCCGCCTTTCACCGCGGAGAGATGACGACGTACCAGATTCATCTCTTTGATATTGGCACCGCTGTGCAGTAGCGCGCGCGTAATGGCCTGCTTATCTTTCAATGTTAATCCTGGTGCGGGCAGCGCCATCAACGCCGACCCGCCACCGGAAATGAGCGCCAGCACCAGGTCATCAGAGGTCAATCCGCGCAGCGCTTCCACAATCAGCATGGCGGCAACTTCGCTCATCGAATCCGATACCGGATGAGCAGCCTCGATAATCCGGATGCGACCAGCAGGCACCGCGTAACCGTAACGCGTCACCACCACGCCAGACACATCCACATCCGGCCAGGCTGCATCCACAGCCGCTGCCATTGCCGCCGAGGCTTTACCGGCACCGATTACCACGCAGCGGCCACGCGGTTTTTCCGGCAGGTTAGACAGGATCGCAGGCCCGGCTCGGGCGCTGTCGACAGCATGCTGAAAAATATCCTGCAGGATCTCTGCAGGCTGTTCATTTATCATGGTTATACGGTCTCGGCGATATTTGCTCTGGCTTCGATAAATTCCACTACAGCGCGGGTGACGTCCGCGGTACTGGCCGTTCCACCGACATCTGGCGTCAGAATGCCTTTCTCACAAACATATTCGATACTTTCCATAATCATCGCCGCGGCGTTACGCTCTCCCAGATGTTCAAGCATCTGTACCGCAGTCCAGAAGGTTGCTATCGGGTTAGCAATGCCTTTGCCGGTGATATCAAAAGCTGAACCATGGATAGGTTCGAACATGGAAGGGAAGCGGCGTTCCGGATCAATATTGGCGGTCGGCGCTACGCCCAGACTGCCCGCCAGCGCGCCGGCCAGATCGGAAAGGATATCGGCATGCAAATTGGTGGCAACGATGGTATCCAGGGTCTGGGGATGCAGCGTCATGCGGTGCGTCATCGCATCGACCAGCATCTTGTCCCACTGCACATCCGGGAATTCCTGCGCCACCTCGGCGGCAATCTCATCCCACATCACCATTCCGTGGCGCTGGGCGTTGGATTTAGTCACCACGGTCAGCAGTTTACGTGGACGAGACTGCGCCAGTCTGAAGGCATAGCGCATAATGCGAGTAACCCCGACGCGGGTGAAGATGGCCACCTCGGTGCCGACTTCTTCCGGTAAGCCACGGTGTGCACGACCGCCGTTACCGGAATACTCACCTTCGGAGTTTTCGCGCACAATCACCCAGTCAAGATCCCCGGGCCCGCGGTTGCGCAGCGGTGAGGTGACACCCGGCAGGATTTTGGTTGGACGCACGTTGGCGTACTGGTCAAACCCCTGGCAAATTGGCAGGCGCAGACCCCAGAGTGTGATGTGGTCAGGGACATCCGGTGCGCCCACCGCGCCGAAGTAAATGGCATCAAATTTTTTTAGTGTATTCAGCCCTTCTTCCGGCATCATCACGCCATGTTTTTTGTAATAGTCCGACCCCCAGTCAAAGGTCTCCACATCAAACTTCAGCTGCGGATCGTGGCGTGTCAGTGCATGCAGCACTTCAACACCTGCCGAGATGACTTCAGGACCAATACCGTCGGCAGGTATGGCGGCAATTTTATAGTTACGCATAGTAAATTCTCCGGTTAATGAGTATGAGGATGAGTGAGTTCTGCCGTTTGCGGTTTACCCGCCCTGGCAGAAAGGATCAGGACAATGAGGGCCGAAATAGCCAGCAGTCCGGCGACAAAGTACAGGCCCCAGGTGTAGCTACCGGTCTGCTCGCGGATCACCCCAATCATCATCGGGCCGACAAAGCCGCCCAGATTGCCGATGGAGTTAATCGTGGCAATACCCGCGGCCGCAGCCGGGCCGCTGAGGAACACGGTAGGCATACTCCAGAGGGGCGGTTTCGAGGCGCTGATGCCTGCGGTGACCAGGGTTAAGGCAACAATCACGGTAAACAGTGTGCTGACGTTACCGGCGTAAATCAGACCGGCTGCTGCCAGCAGGCAGGCACCAATCACATGCCAGCTGCGCTCTCTGGTGCGGTCAGAATGCCGCGCCCACAGGATCATGGCGATGACGCCGATGACCGCCGGGAAGGCGTTGAGGAAGCCAATCTCCAGTGAGGTAGCACCGAAGCTGCGGATGATTTGCGGGGACCAGATGCCAAGTGTGTACAAGCCGGCAGAAGTACCGAAATAGACCAGCGCCAGAGCCAGTACCCGCTTATCCGCCAGTCCTTTCCATGCGCTGCTGTGGTTCTGTTTTGCCGCCCGGGCCAGCTCCTCGGCCTGCATGGTGTTTTCCAGCCATGCACGCTCTTCGTCAGTCAGCCATTTGGCTTTGGCCGGACGATCGGTAAGAAAGAACAGAACCACAACGCCGAGTATCAGCGCTGGCAAGGCTTCCAGCACAAACATCCACTGCCAGCCGGCGTAGCCGAGAAAGCCATGCATCTCCAGCAGGGCGGCAGAAACAGGCGATCCCAATGCTGTAGAGAGCGGGGCTGCGGCCATAAAGATGGCGGTAACCTGCGCGCGTCTGGCTGCCGGGAACCAATAACTGAGATAAAGGATAATTCCTGGGAAGAAACCGGCTTCCGCTACACCGAGTAGAAAACGCAGAATGTAGAAGCTCGTCGTACCCTGCACAAAAGCCATGCAGCCAGAGACCAGGCCCCAGGTGATCATGACGCGGGCAATCCAGATGCGGGCACCTACTTTATGGAGAATTAAGTTTGACGGCACCTCAAACAGAAAGTACCCCAGGAAGAAGATGCCGGCGCCCAGCCCAAAAACGGTAGGTGAAAAACCCAGATCCTGATTCATGGTCAGGGCGGCAAAGCCAATGTTGACACGGTCGAGGAAGGCAATGAAGTACAGCAGCATGATGAAAGGAATAATGCGCAGGGTAACCTTGCGCATCACCTTCTTTTCGAGGTCGTTTTTCATGACGGATGCTCCATAGTGATGTAGGGTTGTTATCGTTTTGTAATAAACCCAGTATGAAGTTTTGAACCGCTTTATCATCGGCATGGCTTTATATAAATAATTTGCATAATCAGGTTTTGGTGAAAAAATGGATATAAATCAGCTACGTTGCTTTGTGGTATTGGGTGATGAGCTTCACTTCGGCCGTGCTGCCCGTAAACTTGAAATGATGCCTGCGTCACTGAGTCGCTTCATCAAACTGCTGGAAGATGATTTGGGGATAAGACTACTGAATCGATCGACCCGCAATGTGTCGCTAACGCCTGAAGGTGCCGCCTTTTTAAATGAGGCCAAAACGGTCATTGCTGATTTCGATGCGCTACGGCAGCGATTCCGTAAAAATAGCCTGCTGCAGAAAAGGACGTTGCGGATCGGAGCTATCGATAGCGCAGCCAAAGGATTACTTCCTGAACTGCTTAATCTTTTCGTCAGGCGTTTTCCGGAGGCAGACATTCATCTTACGGAAGATAAATCTCATAAACTTATCCCCCGACTCATTTCAGGATGGCTGGATGTGGTCTTTGTACGTCCGCCGGAACATATTGATGCCACGCTGACAACACGTTTTATCGCCAATGAAACCTGCGTGCTCGCCGTGCCCGCTAACCACCGCCTGGTCAGTTATGACGAAGTCAGTATCGATGACTTCCGACACGAGCCGGTTATCGTGCCGGAAAGAGGCACCCGGCGTCACAGCCATGACCTGACAATGAATATTTTCAAGGAGGGTGGCAGCATGCCTGTCATCGCGCAGTATGCCGAAGAGAAGCAGACTATCCTGAGTTTTGTTGCCGCTGGACTGGGCATCGCTCTGGTGCCTGCGTCATATAAAGATATGAATGCGGACGGCGTGAAATACCTTAAGCTCGCGCCCAAAAAACATATCGAAGGCCTTCCCCTCAGCGCGATGTGGCATCAGGGAAATAACACTATCTATTTGCGATCCCTACTGGAGATACTTTCCGACAACATCGACGAGCTGACCCGTGATTTGTGACGGAAAAAGATGATTGTTGCGCCGGGGCGGCAACACGCGAGAATTTAGTTCGGTTGCTTACAGGCGAGCCCCTGGGCTTCCAGTTTCTTCACCTGGCGACTGACGGTGGTGTTATCGCGCCCTAAATGATCCGCCAGCTCCCCCCCACCGGGCCATGGCGCCCTACCGCCACCAGCAGCGGAAACAGCATCTGTTCCAGCTGGACGCCGGCCGCCTGGAGGATCTGCTCATCGCGCACTGGCTGGTTCATCACGCTGATGATATCCAGCAGCGCACGGTCTTTACCCTTGGATAAAAATCGCTTCCGCACAAAAGATGGGGTTGATATCTTAAATGAGAAATATTATCTTTCTCATTACTGAATAGTTGAGTAAATAACTCAGGTATTCAGTACGACATTGCTCACATTGCTTCCAGTATTTTTGCCCGCACTTGTGCGGGCTTTTTTTTACTCACAACACACCTCACGCACCAGCTGCCGCAGCCGGCGGTCAAGCCGCAGGGGCTGCTGGGTGTGATGTCCTCCGGCCAGGGCAGTCTGACGAACAATCTCGGCGGCCAGCGGGAGCTCTACCGCGTAAGTAAAGCCGCGCTGAATATGTTCATGCGCAGCTTCGCCGCTCGCCCCACCTCGGCCTGCCACCCGCTGGTAGTGATGGCTCCGGGATGGATCCGCACCGAGCTCGGCGGGGCCGACGCCCCCTGACCATCGAAGAGACCATCCCATGCCTGGTGAACGTCCTGCTCGACAAGCAGCGGCGCCCGGGACTGGAGTATCTGAATTACCAGGGCCGCACGGTGCCCTGGTAAGCCCGCCGGGACGCCTGCCTCCGGGCGTCCTCCGGCGCCCGCCCGGCGTCATTGACCCAGGGTCACCACGCTATGTACCGCTTTGTCCCGCCACCTTTGCCGAGCTAACTCGCCTTTTTTGTTCAAAATTTATGAAATTTGTAAACGAGGGTGAAGAAATCAGTTTAAACGTCAACTTTTCTGTGTAAATATTAAGGCGAATGATAACTATTCTTTTTATCATTTATAGAGTCACGCCGGGTCAGCGCAAGCCAGACGACGAATAACGTCGCTTTTGCGCGGCGTGATATGTGCTCATAACAAAAAATAAGCCTGCATTTATCATGGAAAAAAACGCTTCTCTGCCGTTTGGCAGTTTCAACTCATTGGCATTGTTTACGGGTCTGTGTCTGGGGGCCGCGCCGGCAACCGGCATGGCAGCGGAAAAATCAGTCAAAAATAATGAAGAGACGCTGGTGGTGGAAGCCGCCCCGCCTTCGCTTTATTCTCCCGGAGCCTCCGCCGATCCCAAGTTCAATAAACCACTGGTGGATACCACTCGCACCATCACCGTGATCCCCGAACAGGTCATTAAAGATCAGGGCGTCACCAACCTGACTGACGCCCTCAAAAACGTCCCCGGCGTCGGGGCGTTTTACGCCGGGGAGAATGGCAGCTCAACCACCGGGGACGCCATCTTTATGCGCGGCGTGGACACCTCCAACAGTATTTATGTCGACGGCATTCGCGATATCGGCAGCGTGACGCGGGATACCTTCAATACCCAGCAGGTGGAAGTCATCAAAGGGCCCGCCGGCACGGACTATGGCCGCAGCGCCCCTTCCGGCTCGATCAATATGATCAGCAAGCAGCCGCGCCTTGACTCCGGGATCGACGGATCCGCCAGCATCGGCAGCGCCTGGTCGCGTCGGGGTACCCTTGACCTTAACCAGGCCTTCGGCGACAACGCCGCGTTTCGCCTCAACCTGATGGGCGAAAAAACCCACGACGCCGGCCGGGATAAGATTGAGAACGAGCGCTACGGCATCGCCCCGTCCCTGGCCTTCGGCCTCGATACGCCCACCCGTCTGTATCTGAACTATCTCCACGTCCGGCAGAATAACACCCCGGATGGCGGGATCCCCACCGTCGGCCTGCCGGGCTATTCGGCGCCTTCGCCGAAATATGCCGCCCTCAATTCCGCCGGTAAGGTCGATACCAGCAATTTCTATGGCACCGACTCCGATTACGATAAATCCACCACCGACAGCGGCACCCTGCGCTTTGAACACGATCTGACGGACAATACCACCGTGCGCAATACCACCCGCTGGTCGCGTGTGAAGCAGGAGTATCTCCTGACCGCGGTGATGGGCGGCGCGAGCAATATCACCGCCCCCGACATCAATGACGTCAATACCTGGAGCTGGTCACGTCTGGTTAATACCAAAGATGTCAGCAACCGCATTCTGACCAACCAGACCAATATCACTTCGACCTTCAATACCGGTTCGATAGGCCATGACGTCAGTGCCGGCGTGGAGTTTACCCGGGAAAACCAGACTAACTATGGCGTCAACGCCCTGACCGCTCCGGCGGTGAATCTCTATCATCCGGTGAGCAGCCTGTCGATTGGCGGGCTGGACAGAAACGGGGCGAACGCCAACGGCCAGACCGATACCTTCGGTATCTATGCCTTTGATACGCTGGCGCTGACCGATCGGGTTGAGGTCAACGGTGGGCTGCGTCTCGACAGTTACCATACCAAATATGACAGCGCCACCGCCTGCGGCGGCAGCGGACGCGGGGCTGTCGCCTGCCCGCCAGGACAGTCGACCGGCAGCCCGGTCACCACTGTCGATACCGCTAAATCCGGTAACCTGGTTAACTGGAAGGCCGGGGCGCTGTATCGCTTAACCGAGCAGGGCAATATCTACGTCAACTATGCCATCTCGCAGCAACCGCCGGGGGGCAGCAGCTTCGCGCTGGCTGCCAGCGGTAGCGGCAACAGCGCCAACCGGACCGACTTTAAACCGCAGAAAGCGAAATCCAGCGAACTGGGCACCAAGTGGCAGATCCTCGACAAGCGCCTGCTGCTCAGCGCGGCGTTATTCCGCACCGATATTGAAAACGAAGTGGCCGCCAACGATGACGGAACCTGGTCGCAGTACGGCAAAAAGCGCGTGGAAGGCTATGAGCTCTCCGCAACCGGGAACCTGACCCCGGACTGGACAATCATCGCCGGCTACACCCAGCAGCATGCCACGGTGACAGAGGGTCAGAATGTGGCGCAGGATGGCTCTTCCGCGCTGGCCTACACCCCGAAACATGCCTTTACGCTGTGGACGCAGTATCAGGCCACCAGCGATCTGTCCGTCGGCGGCGGCGTGCGCTATGTCGGAAGCCTGCGCCGGGGCAGCGATGGCGCGGTGGGTACCCCGGATCACACCGAGGGCTATTGGGTCGCCGACGCCAAACTGGGCTATCGGGTCAACAGCAATCTCGATCTGCAGCTCAATATGTACAACCTGTTTGATACCGATTACGTGGCTTCCATCAACAAGAGCGGCTATCGCTATCATCCGGGCGAACCCCGTACCTTTATGTTGACGGCGAACGTCCATTTCTGAGTCTGTACGTGGGGCCATCGCGCCCCACCTTTTTGAGAGAACACCGCAATGATGTATCACATTCCTGACGTGCTGACGGCGGACCAGGTGGCTGAATATGGCCGCCTGCTGGCGCAGGCCGAATGGGTTGACGGGCGGGTTACCGTCGGCAGCCAGGGGGCGACCGTCAAACAAAACCAGCAGATTGATACCCGCACGCCGCTGTATGCCCGTCTGCAGGCCGCCGTACTCGATGCGCTGCGCGGCCATCCGCAGTTTTTTTCCGCCGCGCTGCCGCGGACAATTTCCGCGCCGTTGTTTAATCGCTACGGGCCGGGAGAGACCTACGGTTTTCATGTCGATGGCGCGGTGCGCCAGAACGGCGAGGCGGGCTGGATGCGGACCGACCTCTCGGCGACGCTGTTCCTCTGCGAGCCGGAAAGCTATGAAGGGGGCGAACTGGTGATTGAAGATACCTATGGCCAGCACCGGGTGAAGCTCCCGGCCGGACATCTGGTGCTCTATCCCGCCAGTAGCCTGCACTGCGTCACCCCGGTCACCGGCGGGGTTCGCCAGGCCTCTTTCCTGTGGATCCAGTCGATGGTCCGCGACGATAAGCAGCGCGCGATGCTCTACGACCTGGACCGCACGATCCAGTCTCTCAAAACCCGCTTTGGCGACGGGGAAGAGGTCCTCTCCCTGCTCAATATGTATCACAACCTGCTGCGCCAGTGGACTGAAGTGTGATCCGCAGGCGAAGGTTTATCGCAGGGAGGGGTGAGGAGGCAACAGACTGGCCGTCCGCTGGCCAGTTTGCAGCAGGCGTTAGAACCGATAGCCTGCGGAGAACATAAACACCCACGGATCCAGGCGGGTGCTGACTTTCTGGTCCACGCCGTTGGCTTTGAATTTCACATCGGTATCGATATCCATGTACCACACTGACATATTCAGCAGCCAGTCACGGTTAATCAGGTAATCGAGGCCGACCTGCCCTGCCGCGCCCCAGGAGTCCTTCAGGCTCAGATCGGAAAGCCCGGCCGCCTTGCCGGTATCGTTAAAGTCTTCATTAAAGAAGGTGGTGTAGTTAATCCCCGCCCCCACGTACGGACGCACCTTGCTTTGCGCATCGCCAAAGTACCACTGCGCCATCAGGGTGGGTGGCAACTGATGCACGGTAGCGATGGTGCCGGTTGGCCCGGTACCAACCTTATGGCGGAACGGCGTAGCCGCCAGCAGTTCCACGCCGATGTTATCGGTCGCCATATAGGTAAAGGTTAAACCCAGCTGAGTATTGTTACTGACGTTGAAACTGCCCAGACTGCCCAGCACATTGTCAGAGCCTTCCGTCGGTCGGACGGTGGCGGTCCCGGCACGAATGAAAAATTCACCCGCTTCATGCGCCCAGACGCTGCCGGTAGTAAGAGTGTTTAGAATCAATGCCGCCGCTGCTAACTTCTTCATATCCACTTCCTCATTATGGTTTTTCAGCGCGGCCAAATATACCTATAACGAGTTACTTTTGATCTGTTTTAGATCACACTAAAACCTTAGATTTAACATTTATTGATCCAGATTAATTTTTGATACCGATCGCAATACGCTAAATCCTTCGCACATCAATTTTCACTTTTCGCAAAAAAAATTATTTCTGCCCCTCTTGCCGCCGCTGAGGCGGCTGGATAAGTTAACTGCCGACAATCTGTGTTGATGCGTTTTTTTCAGGTGTAATTATGAGTGAAATCAACCCGTGCATGACGTGCGGTGCCTGTTGTGCGTATTTTCGAGTCTCTTTCTACTGGGCGGAAGCCGACGACGCGGGCGGCCTGGTGCCCGCCGCGCTGACCGAGCCGCTGACCCCCTTCCTGCGCTGTATGAGCGGCACTAATCAACGTCAGAGCCGCTGTGCGGCGCTATCGGGCGAGATCGGCGACGCCGTCCACTGCACTATCTATGAAAACCGTCCTTCGCCATGTCGCGAATTCGCCATGTCCGGGGAAAACGGCGAGGAAAACGACGCCTGCAACCGGGCGCGAGCGCGCTATGGGCTGCCGCCATTGCGGCCTCTTTACAAAGATATACCTGCCCTGACCGGCGCAGAGAGTGCTACGACGGAAGGATTTGCGGTACAATCGCCGGCTAGTTAACACCTGCGACACTCAAGGAGAATGCATGTCTATCACGGCGAAGTCCGTCTACCGTGACACCGGGAATTTTTTTCGTAATCAGTTCATTACCATTTTGCTGATTGCGCTGTTGTGCGCGTTCATTACGGTAGTACTTGGCCATGCCTTTTCACCCAGCGACGAGCAGCTGTCGATACTCAGCGAAGGCGACAACCTCGCCGGTAGCGCAGGCCTGTTCGAACTGGTGCAGAATATGACGCCGGAGCAGCAGCAGGTTCTGCTGCGCGCCTCGGCGGCATCAACCTTCTCGGGTCTGGTGGGCAATGCGATCCTCGCCGGCGGCGTCCTGCTGCTTATCCAGCTGGTCTCTGCCGGTCATCGTGTCAGCGCCCTGCGCGCCATCGGCGCCTCGGCGCCGGTGCTGCCAAAGCTGCTGCTGCTGATCCTCTTCACCACTTTCCTGGTGCAGATGGGGATGATGTTAGTGCTGGTGCCCGGCGTCCTGTTGGCCATTGTGCTGGCCTTTGCGCCGATCATGCTGGTGCAGGACAAAATGGGCATCCTCGGCGCCATGCGCAGCAGCATGCGCCTGGCGTGGGCCAATCTGCGGCTGGTGGCGCCGGCCATTATCGGTTGGCTGGTGGCGAAAACCCTGCTGCTGCTGTTCGCTTCCAGCTTTGCCGCCCTGACGCCAAACGTCGGCGCGGTGGTGATTAATACCCTCAGCAACCTGATTTCCGCCCTGTTGCTGATCTATTTATTCCGCGTGTATATGCTTATCCGTAGCTAATTTTAACCTGGACCGGGGAATTTCCCGGTCCGTCCTGACAGACGGGATCGATGTATGAAGCAGTTTCTGGATTTTTTACCGCTGGTGGTCTTCTTCGCCTTCTATAAGCTTTACGATATCTACGCCGCCACCACGGCGCTGATTGTGGCGACCGCCATCGTGCTGATCTACAGCTGGGTGCGCTACCGTAAAATCGAAAAAATGGCGCTGATCACCTTCGTGCTGGTGGCCGTCTTCGGTGGATTAACCCTCTTCTTCCACAATGATGAGTTCATTAAATGGAAGGTGACGGTGATCTATGCGCTGTTCGCCGGCGCGCTGCTGTTCAGCCAGTGGGTGATGAAAAAGCCGCTTATCCAGCGCATGCTGGGTAAAGAGCTGACCCTGCCGCAGCAGGTCTGGTCGCGCCTTAACCTGGCCTGGGCGGCGTTTTTTATCCTCTGCGGACTGGCTAATATCTATATCGCCTTCTGGTTGCCGCAGAATATCTGGGTTAACTTTAAGGTCTTCGGTTTAACTGCCCTCACGCTGGTCTTTACCTTGCTGAGCGGGATCTACATCTACCGTCATATGCCGCAGGACGACCACCACTAACGCCTCCACCGGCGCGCCACCCGCGCGCCGCGCTCGCCCCGGGTACCCTTGCTGCGCTGGCCAACCGTCCCTGCCACCACCACCTCCGCGCGTAACCTGACAGCTTCCCGGCCCCACAGCGCAGGCTCCCTTCACGATTTCAATCGGCAGCGTAAAAAATTGCGCTAATTATGAGGATTTTATGGAGATTCATTTCGTTACATTGTAATGATAATTGTTATCATTAATATTCTCGATCTCATTTTTAATTGTTTTGAAAAGGATATTTACATGAGATCGCCGCAATATTATGTCCCCACGACCCTGGCGCTGGTCATATCCAGTCTCCTTGCCCCTAACGCCTTTGCAGAAGAGTCAGAACAAGATACCGAAACAATGATTGTGCGCAGTACGGCGGAAGAGGCGCTCAAGCAACAGCCCGGGGTGTCGATTATCACGGCAGATGATATTGCAAAACAGCCACCGGTCAACGATCTCTCAGACATCATCCGTAAAATGCCCGGGGTGAATTTGACCGGCAACAGCGCCAGCGGTAGTCGGGGCAACAACCGCCAGATTGATATCCGCGGCATGGGGCCGGAGAACACCCTGATCCTGATAGATGGGGTACCGGCCACGTCACGTAACTCGGTTCGCTATAGCTGGCGCGGCGAACGCGATACCCGGGGCGACAGCAACTGGGTCCCTGCCGAGATGGTCGAGCGAATTGAAGTCCTCCGCGGCCCGGCAGCCGCGCGTTATGGTTCCGGTGCGGCCGGCGGAGTGGTCAACATTATTACCAAACGCCCGACCAACAACTGGCACGGTTCCCTGTCTTTTTTTACCAATCAGCCGGAAAACAACAAGGAAGGCACGACTAATCGCGCTAACTTCAATCTCAGCGGCCCACTGGCCGGCGAAGCGCTGACAATGCGCCTGTATGGCAATATCAATAAAACGGAACCCGACGCCTGGGATATTAACCATGCGCAAAACGGCTCCTACGCTGCGGGACGCGAAGGGGTACGCAATAAAGATATTAACGCCCTGCTGTCATGGAAAATGACCCCGCAACAAATTCTCGATTTCAGCTACGCCTATAGCCGTCAGGGGAATATCTATGCCGGTGATACCCAGTACAGCAACGGCAATCTTAGCCCGAACGGGCTGGTGGATTCCCTGTACGGCCACGAAACGAATCGCCTCTATCGCCAGTCCTGGGGATTGACCTACAACGGTCTTTGGGATTGGGGCCAGTCCAAAGCGGGGGTTTACTACGAGAAAACCAACAATACCCGCCTGCAGGAAGGCTCCACCGGCCGCGTCGAAGGCATGATCAACAGTGAGGATTATGCCACCAGCCGACTGGAATCCTGGCGTACTACCTCCGAATTCAATGTGCCTTTCTTCTGGCTGGCGGATCAGACGCTGACGCTGGGCATGGAATGGAACCATGATCAGCTCGACGACCCGGCATCGATGCAGGCCACTAACAGCAATGGGGAGACTATCCCTGGGACCTCCGGCGACCCTGCGCAACGTCGTACCAAAAACAGCGCCACCCTCACCGGTATCTATCTGGAGGATAATATCGAAGCCGTGCCCGGCACCAACCTGATCCCCGGCATTCGTTTCGATTATCATAATCAGTTTGGCAGCAACTGGAGCCCAAGCCTCAATTTGTCTCAGGCGCTGGGCGATATGTTCACGCTGAAGGCCGGTATCGCGCGGGTGTTTAAAGCGCCTAACCTCTATCAATCCAGTGAAGGCTATCTGCTCTCCACCCGCGGCAACGGTTGTCCAAACACTATCGCCGAAGGCAGCTGCTATCTGCTGGGCAACCCTGACCTCGACCCGGAAATCAGTATTAACAAAGAGATCGGTATCGAATTTAACCTTAATGGCTACGCTGCCGGGGTCACCTGGTTCCGCAACGATTACAAAAACAAAATCGTCTCCGGAACCGAGGTGCTGGGCTATACCTCCAGCGGCAATAATATCCTGCAATGGCAGAACGGCGGCAAAGCAGTAGTCGAGGGGCTGGAAGGCAATATGCTGATCCCGGTGCTGGCTGATATCCTAAGCTGGCGGACCAATGCCACCTGGATGTTCAAATCTGAAAGTAAAGAGACAGGCAACCCGCTGTCGGTTATCCCGAAATATACCGTTAACACGATGCTCGACTGGCAGGTAAACGACGCCCTGTCTGCGAATGTCAACTGGACGCTTTATGGCCGTCAGAAGCCGCGTCAGTATGCAGAGATCCGCAACGAAACCGGAACCCTTGCTACCACCGAGGTTGGCGCCTATTCCATCGTGGGGATCGGCACCCAGTATCAGCTCAACCGGGATATTCGCCTGAATGCCGGCATAAGTAACCTCTTTGATAAGCAACTGTATCGCGAAAATGCCGGCGCCTCGACCTACAATGAGCCTGGACGCGCGTATTACGCCGGAGTGACCCTCTCTTTCTGAACCACTGCGCCCGCCTCCGCGGGCGCCAGCCCTATTCTCTCTACGCCGTTTTCATAGTAGCATCCCGCTGATCGTCTTTGACCACAACAGAGTAGAGCATGACAACAACAGATCTCGCCCCGAAGGGCGAAATGGTTTTACGCACCCTGGCAATGCCGGCAGATACCAATGCCAACGGGGACATTTTTGGCGGCTGGCTGATGTCGCAGATGGATATCGGCGGCGCCATTATGGCCAAAGAGATCGCCCAGGGTCGCGTGGTGACCGTGCGCGTGGATGGGATGACCTTTTTACGCCCGGTGGCCGTAGGCGACGTGGTGTGCTGCTATGCCCGCTGCGTGAAGCGCGGCAATACCTCAGTGACCATTAACATCGAAGTGTGGGTGAAAAAAGTCTCTTCAGAACCGATTGGCCAGCGCTACAAGGCGACGGAAGCGCTGTTTATCTACGTTGCCGTCGATAATCAGGGTAAACCCCGCCCTCTGCCAGCGGAATAAGATGGCGCCCGGCTAACCGGGCACCTGGCTTAGAGAAAGCCCAGCAGCGAGAAGAAGAAGTAGCCGATAACAATCACCATCACCGGCAGCACGTACAGCGGGAAATACTGCACCAGGATCGTATGTCGCGGCACCACAATGCGTTCGGCGAGCTGCTCGCGAGTTAACCCTTCCGCGCCTTTCGCCTGCTCGAGGATCAGCTGATCCTCAATCCCCTCGCGGAGAAATTTCGCCTGCCGCGCCATCCGCGCGCCGGAGGCCTGCAGCGCCATGCCGACGAACACCAGAATGAAGATAATCCAGAAGCCGATGTTCAGGCTATGGTGAAAATCCGGCAGCGGTGAGTTGTACCAGAAAAAGTTCAGGAACGGCGTGTTAAAGCGCATCATCTCAATCATGACGTGCGCAAAATCCATCATTACCGCGTCAATGCCGGGTTTCTTTTCACTGTGCTCATACATAAATTTGAGGACAGAAATCAGCGTCGACAGCACGGCGGGAATAAAGATGACCCATCCCAAAATACGTTTGATGACCGCAATGCGTCCAGCTTGTTGGTACGTCATGAGTTCCCCTTGTTAAAGACGCGTTAGTGGTTCGCCTGCCGCCCGTTGCGTGGCGCAGGCGCCCCTCGCTTACCCGAATGTGTCGGGTATAAGTCTATCTTCCACGGCGAATTTCGCCCAATAACGCGCGGTATGATATACCATGAATGCCGATTCGTTTATCTGATTACGCAACAGGAGAAGGACATATGTCAGCGAAGCGCCGCATTGAGGCTGCGATTTTTGATATGGACGGGTTGCTGATTGACTCTGAGCCGCTTTGGGATCAGGCGGAGGTCGAGGTCATGGAGAGCCTGGGGGTGGATACCCGCCGCCGCGATGAACTGCCCGACCTGCTGGGTCTGCGAATCGACCTGGTGGTGGATCTGTGGTACGCGCAGCAGCCGTGGCGCGGCGTTGACCGCGCAGAAGCCACCGCGCGCATTATCCGTCGCGCCATCGAACTGGTGGAAGCCTCACGTCCGCTGCTGCCGGGGGTGCGCGAGGCGGTGGCCCTGTGCAAAGCCCAGGGGTTGAAGGTAGGGCTGGCCTCAGCCTCGCCGCTGGTGATGCTGGAGAAAGTGCTCAATATGTTCGAGCTGCGCGACCAGTTTGATGCCCTCGCCTCGGCGGAGCATCTGCCCTGGAGCAAACCGCACCCGCAGGTGTATCTCAACTGCGCCGCCGCCCTCGGGGTCGACCCACAGCGCTGTGTCGCGCTGGAGGACTCGGTCAACGGCATGATCGCCAGCAAAGCTGCGCGCATGCGCGCTATCGTCGTGCCGGAAGCAGAGAACAGCCGCGACCCGCGCTTCGTGCTGGCGGACGTCAAGCTGCCGTCACTGCAGGCCCTGACCGTCGAGGCGCTGCTCGGGTAAGACCGCTGGCGGGTGACGCGATCGCCGCCACCCGCCAGCAAAGAAAATCAAAACATCGTTTCATTTTAATTGTAATTTTGTTTTCCTACCTCTATGCTGGGTACAGGTGGCGTTATCGTACGCCTGAAGATCAGCACACAGAGGTGAATATGGTACTGAACGCCTTCGACCTGACGGGTAAGGTCGCCATCGTGACCGGTTGCGATACCGGCCTGGGACAGGGAATGACGCTGGGCCTGGCGCAGGCCGGATGCGATATCGTCGGCATCAACCGCAAAATTCCCCACGACACGGCCGCGCAGGTTCAGGCGCTGGGCCGCCGCTTTCATGCCATTCAGGCGGATCTCAGCCAACAGGATGATATGACCGTTTTGGTCGACCAGGCGATGGCGGCGATGGGCCGGGTCGATATTCTGGTCAACAACGCCGGGATTATCCGCCGCCATGATGCCCTGACCTTCACGGAAAGTGACTGGGATGCGGTGATCGATCTGAATCTGAAAGCAGTTTTTTTCCTCTGCCAGGCGGTCGCCAGGCAGTTCATTCGCCAGGGTGAAGGCGGGAAAATCGTTAACATCGCCTCGATGCTCTCGTTTCAGGGCGGGATCCGCGTCCCCTCCTATACCGCCTCGAAAAGCGGCGTGCTGGGGCTGACCCGCCTGCTGGCTAACGAATGGGCTGGTCAGGGTATCAACGTCAACGCCATTGCGCCCGGGTATATGGCCACCAATAACACCCAGGCGCTGCGCGAAGATGAGGAGCGCAACCAGGCAATCCTTGAGCGTATCCCCGCCGGTCGCTGGGGTGTGCCAGATGACCTGCAGGGGCCGGTGGTGTTTCTCGCCTCGTCCGCCGCCGATTATATTCACGGCTATACCCTGGCCGTCGACGGCGGATGGCTGGCGCGCTGAGAATTTGTGACAAAGAGTTACACCGTCACCTCTTCCGTGCACTGTATAAAAACCCTATACTGTATGAATCGACAGTTTAGGGTGTGTTATCATGACGGCGGAAGGCCATCTCTTCTTTTCAATCGCCTGCGCAGTATTTGCCAAAAACGCAGAGTTAACGCCGGTGCTGGCGCAGGGCGACTGGTGGCATATTGTGCCCTCCGCGGTCTTGACCTGCCTGCTGCCGGACATCGATCACCCAAAGTCGTTTCTTGGCCAGCGGCTGAGCTGGATCTCAAAGCCCGTGGCGCGGGCCTTTGGCCACCGCGGCTTCACCCACAGCCTGCTGGCGGTGTTTGGCGCGCTGACGCTATTCTACCTCAAGGTGCCTGACAGCTGGATTGTCCCGGCGGACGCCCTCCAGGGCCTGGTGCTGGGCTATCTCAGCCACATCCTTGCCGATATGCTCACCCCAGCCGGGGTGCCGCTGCTGTGGCCCTGCCGCTGGCGCTTTCGGCTACCGATCCTTGCGCCGCGCAAAGGCAACCAGCTGGAGCGCGCATTATGCATGGCGCTGTTCATCTATGCCGTCTGGATGCCGCAGACGCTGGCGGACAACACCGCGATACGCTGGTCTTCCGGGGTGATTAATTCCCTGCAGATCACCTTCAATCGCTTCATAAGTCACCAGAGTGGGCGATAAACCGGCAGAAAACACCTTTTGGTTATAACCCATTCCATTTGAATATAAGTCCTTGATAACGCCTTCTGCTAACCTTGCGGTCATAAGAGCTGGTTATCCACCAGCCCGGGTTATAAAAATATCAGGAGAACGGGGATGAACTTTCCATTAATAGCGAACGTAGTCGTGTTCGCCGTATTGTTGTTTGCGCTGGGGCAAACGCGCCATAAACAGTGGAGCCTGGCCAGGAAGGTCCTGGTCGGCCTGGCGATTGGCGTGATCTTCGGTCTGGCGCTACAGCTGATCTACGGGTCTGACAGCCAGGTGCTGAAGGATTCCATCCAGTGGTTTAATATCGTCGGCAACGGTTATGTCCAGCTGCTGCAAATGATCGTTATGCCGCTGGTCTTCGCGTCAATCCTTAGCGCGGTCGCCCGCCTGCACAATGCCTCGCAGCTGGGGAAAATCAGCTTCCTGAGCATCGGGACTCTGTTGTTCACCACCCTGATCGCCGCTCTGGTTGGCGTGCTGGTGACTAACATGTTCGGCCTCACCGCCGAGGGACTGGTCCAGGGCAGCGCGGAGACCGCTCGTCTGAACGCCATTCAGAGCAACTATGTGGGTAAAGTGGCCGATCTCAGCGTCCCGCAGCTGATCCTCTCCTTTGTGCCGAAGAACCCGTTTGCTGACCTGACCGGGGCTAACCCGACCTCGATCATCAGCATCGTCATTTTCTCGGCGTTCCTCGGCGTCGCAGCCCTGAAGCTGCTGAAAGAGGATGTGGAAAAAGGCCAGCGCGTCCTGACCGCCATTGATACCCTGCAGGGCTGGGTGATGAAGCTGGTTCGTCTGGTGATGCAGCTGACCCCTTACGGCGTTCTGGCGCTGATGACCAAAGTGGTTGCCGGGTCGAATCTGCAGGATATCATCAAGCTTGGCGGCTTCGTGGTGGCCTCGTACATCGCGCTGGGCATCATGTTTATCGTCCACGGCCTGCTGCTGGCGATTAACGGCGTCAGCCCGCTGAAGTATTTCCGTAAAGTCTGGCCGGTGATCACCTTCGCCTTCACCAGCCGCTCCAGCGCCGCCTCCATTCCGCTGAACGTGGAAGCGCAGACCCGTCGTCTCGGCGTACCGGAGTCGATTGCCAGCTTCTCCGCCTCCTTTGGCGCCACCATTGGTCAGAACGGCTGCGCCGGTATCTACCCGGCCATGCTGGCGGTGATGGTCGCACCGACCGTAGGCATCAACCCGCTGGATCCGATGTGGATTGCCACCCTCGTGGGCATCGTCACCGTCAGCTCGGCGGGCGTCGCCGGAGTGGGCGGCGGGGCCACCTTCGCCGCGCTGATCGTCCTGCCGGCGATGGGCCTGCCGGTGACCCTCGTGGCGCTGCTGATCTCCGTCGAGCCGCTGATCGATATGGGACGTACCGCGCTGAACGTTAACGGCTCCATGACCGCCGGGACGCTGACCAGCCAGTGGCTGCGCCAGACCGACAAGTCGATTTTCGATAGCGAAGAAGAAGCCGAACTGGCGCATCGCTAAACGGTAAGCACAAAAAAACCGCTGATAATCAGCGGTTTTTTTATTTCTGCAGCAGACTCAGGCTTCAATCTCTCCTTCCTGACGCACCTGGTTAGCCCAGCGCTGCGCCGACTCCGGCACGCTGAACGCCGGTGAACGGCGAAAATGCTCTCCCATCAGCAGAAAGGCGACATACTTCCCGCGCAAAATCCAGACATCGCGAAAATGGTCCATTTTCACGGCATGTTCCGGGGGCGCAGGCTCCACGCGCGGCACGTAGCTAATGACAGGGCGATTTTGTTGGCGCAATGGTTTCATAACAAATGGATTCACTAAGCAAAGCGGGAAACAGAAACCTCTATCATAGCCGATCGTGGCCCCGTTCGTCGCCCCCCTGCCGCCGATGCGCATTTTAGGATAACTCCCTGCCCCCTTGCCGGGCGCAGGCAGCGTAATGTTCTATAGTTAGAAGGGTTTTGGTTTATCAACGACCACTTTTAGCAATGAAAGCAGGAGACGAGCAATGTCTGATAAGCACCCAAACCCTCACCACCAGCAGGCACCGGTCCACGGCAGCGAGGAAGCGCAGCCGGGTCTCGACTCGCTGGCGCCGGATGACAGGGAGTGGCGCCCCACGCCGAAACCCACCGCCCCTGGCGCTGAACCGACCGCCCCTGGCAGCCTGAAAACGCCTGATACCCACAGCAAAAAACTCGATGCCCTGGAGCCACAGCGCAAAGGCGGAGAAGACTATCCGCTGACTACTAACCAGGGCGTGCGCATTGCCGACGATCAGAACTCGCTGCGCGCCGGTACCCGCGGCCCAACGCTGCTGGAAGATTTCATTCTGCGGGAGAAGATCACCCACTTCGACCACGAGCGAATTCCGGAGCGTATCGTTCATGCCCGCGGCTCAGCAGCCCACGGCTACTTCCAGCCCTACAAAAGCCTGACAGCCTTGACCAAAGCCGATTTTCTCTCGGCAGCCGATAAAATCACCCCGGTCTTTGTGCGCTTCTCCACCGTGCAGGGCGGCGCGGGGTCGGCGGACACCGTTCGTGATATTCGCGGCTTCGCCACCAAGTTTTACACCGACGAGGGGATTTTTGACCTCGTCGGCAACAACACCCCGGTTTTCTTTATCCAGGACGCGCTGAAGTTTCCCGACTTTGTCCACGCCGTGAAGCCTGAGCCCCACTGGGCCATCCCCCAGGGACAAAGCGCTCACGATACGTTCTGGGACTATGTTTCCCTGCAGCCGGAAACGCTGCACAACGTGATGTGGGCGATGTCCGATCGCGGCATCCCACGCAGCTATCGCACCATGGAAGGCTTTGGCATCCACACCTTCCGCCTGATCAATGCCGAGGGCAAAGCCACCTTTGTTCGCTTCCACTGGAAACCGGTCGCCGGCAAGGCGTCGCTGGTATGGGATGAAGCGCAGAAGCTGACCGGCCGTGACCCCGATTTTCATCGCCGCGACCTGTGGGAGGCCATTGAAGCCGGGGACTACCCGGAATTTGAGCTCGGCCTGCAGTTGATCCCCGAAGAGAATGAATTTGATTTTGACTTCGACCTGCTCGATCCCACCAAGCTGATCCCCGAGGCGCTGGTGCCGGTGCAACGGGTCGGCAAAATGGTCCTCAACCGCAACCCGGACAACTTCTTTGCCGAAAACGAACAGGCGGCCTTCCATCCCGGGCATATCGTCCCGGGCATCGATTTCAGCAACGATCCGCTGCTGCAGGGGCGCCTCTTCTCCTACACCGATACCCAGATAAGCCGCCTCGGCGGACCGAATTTCCATGAAATCCCGATCAACCGGCCGACCTGCCCGTACCACAACTTCCAGCGCGACGGTATGCACCGGATGGAGATTGACACCAACCCGGCCAACTACGAACCCAACTCGATCAACGATAACTGGCCGCGCGAGACGCCGCCAGCCGCCAAACGCGGCGGTTTTGAGTCCCTCGCCGAGCGCGTCGACGGCGAGAAGATCCGTCAGCGCAGCCCGTCATTCGGCGAATATTACGCCCAGCCGCGTCTGTTCTGGCTGAGCCAGACGCCGATTGAGCAGCAGCATATTATCGATGGCTTCAGCTTCGAGCTTAGCAAAGTGGTCCGCACCTGGATCCGCGAGCGGGTGGTCGATCACCTGGCCCATATTGATACCCGGCTGGCGGAAACGGTCGGGGCGAATTTAGGTATCGAACTGAGCGATGAGCAGCGCAGCCTCACTCTGCCCTCCCCGGTCAACGGCGTGGAGAAAGATCCCACCCTCAGCCTCTACGCGGATGCCGAAGGGGATGTGAAAGGTCGTGTGGTGGCGGTGCTGCTCAATGAGCGTACCTCGGCGCAGGATCTGGTCCATCTCCTGCAGGCGCTACAGGCCCGGGGCGTGCACAGTAAACTGCTCTATTCGCGGATGGGGGAAGTCGTCGCCGACGATGGCTCTCCCCTGCCGATCGCCGGCACCTTCGCCGGCTCCCCGTCGCTGACGGTGGATGCCGTGGTGGTGCCCGGCGGCGATCTCAGCGCCCTGAGCCAGAGCGGCGACGCGCGCTACTACCTGCTGGAGGCCTATAAGCATCTGAAGCCGATCCTGCTGGCAGGCGATGCGCGGCAGTTAACATCGGTTCTGCAGGTCCCGGCCCAGGGCGAAGAGGGCGTCATCGTCACCGATGCTCTTGACACGCCGGCGGCAGATAAACTGCTCGCCCTGATGACGGCCCACCGGGTATGGTCGAGAAGCCCGAAAATCGCCGCTATTCCGGCGTAGCAAAAAGCCCGGCACGGTGTGCCGGGCTTGACTCACTTTCCTTTCCCCGTCGGGTTTACACGTCGCGGTAGGTTCCCAGGCGATAACCCCGGTCGGCCACCGCCGCTTTCAGCGAGGCGGACGTCAGCACATCAAGCTCGCCCAGCCGCGGGTAGCAGTAGGCGCTGCCCATGATGGTCTGGTCGACAAAGGCTGGATGACACATCACCTCCAGAGAGCGCTCCTCGCGGGCGATTGAGGCGTCCAGCATCTGCAGGAACAGCGCCTCAGAGACGCCTTCCCCGTAAAACTCGCTGCTGAAGCCTGCGCTGCTGCGCGCCGCCTGCTGATCGAGACCGCTCTGTGCCGCCACCTGGCGATCAATGCGCAACGCGATGCCCTTGTCGCGGGCAAAAGCCGCGACGATGGGGTAGATCGGAGCGATCATATGCACATGGTGATGACTGTCGAGATGCGTCGGCTCATGACCGAAGAGTTCGAGAAAACGACGGTACTGACACGCCAGCTCGTGGGCAATCTCCTCCAGCGGCAGGTTATCTTCTTCCGCCTGCTGCCAGATCCATTTGCCCAGCCGGCCGTCGCGGGTTAACCCCGGCATGGCCGACAGCGGTTCGCCCAGCGTCAGCACAAAGTGCATCCCGACCGCCAGCTCCGGCGTACTGCGGCTCAGCTGGGCGGCGTGGTCAATAGCCGCGCCGTTGACCAGCGCCGTAGTCGATGTCACCACGCCGTTGCGGCAGGCCTCGATAATGCCATAGTTCTGCCCTTTACTGAGGCCGAAGTCGTCGGCATTGACGATCAATACGCGTTCCATTAGCCGCTCCCGTTACGCTTTCAGTTTTTCGATCGTCGCCGCAAAGTTCGGCAGCCATTTTTCATGGGCCAGAATCATCTCCCGCGCCAGCTGCTCGGCGTCACGATCGGAATGGATCAGCGGGCTTAAGTTCAGCGCCAGCAGCACGTCGTTCAGCTCACCGCTGATCGCCGCCTGGCTGGCCGCCACTTCAAACCCTTTGATGGTGTAGATAAGCCCCAGCACCTTCTCGTCGAAATGGGTGATGCGCGGCGTCGGCTTCGCGCCATCGCGACCTAAGGTGCAGCTCATCTCGACCGCCCAGTCCGCCGGGATATTATCGATATGGCCATGATGTGGGATATTCACATAGTGCTCAGTCTGCTTATCGTTATAGATAGCGTTGATCACTTCGCAAGCGGCATCGGAGTAATAGGCGCCCCCGCGCTGCTCCAGCTCCTTCGGCTTGACCTTGAGATCCGGATTTTTATACAGCTCAAACAGCTGCTTCTCCACTTTCTGCACCACCTGGGCGCGCGCGCCGCCCTTATAGTACTCGCCCATCTCAATCGCCAGCATCTCTTTTGGCTTAAAGTAATAGAGCAGATAGGAGCATGGGATCAGGCGCAGGGAGCGGATTAGCCCTTCGCTGAACGGCAGGTCGAAGATATTTTTTACCGAGTTCGCGGTCAGGCGGCCGGAGGCGACGCCGTCCAGCAGTTCATCGAAGCGCGAGACGCCATTAACCAGCACGTCGCGGACGAACACCAGGTGGTTCAGACCGAACAGGTCGATGTGCAGCTCATCGCTCGGGCTGAGCTGCAGCACGTCGGTGATGAACATCTTCATGCCGATGGGAATGTTGCACACCCCGATAAAGCGTTTGAAACTGGTGTGACGATAGACCGCCTCGGTGACCATGCCCGCCGGGTTGGTGAAGTTGATGATCCACGCGTCCGGGCAGATCTCCTGCACATCTTTCACGATGTCGAAAATCACCGGGATGGTGCGCAGCCCCTTAAACAGCCCACCCGCCCCGTTGGTCTCCTGGCCAAGATAACCGTGGCTCAGCGGGATACGCTCATCTTTTTCCCGCGCCTTCAGCTGGCCCACGCGCAGCTGGGTAGTGACGAAATCTGCGCCCTGCAGCGCCTCGCGGCGGTCCAGCGTTTTATAAACCTTCATCGGCACGCCGGCTTTTTCCACCATCCGCTCGCACAGCGCATGGATAATATCGAGCTTCTCCTGGCCCTCTTCCACATCCACCAGCCACAGCTCTGTCACCGGCAGTTCATGATAACGTTTCAGGAAACCTTCCAGTAATTCCGGGGTATAGCTGCTACCGCCGCCAATAGTGACGACTTTTAATTTCTGGCTCATCTTTTTCTCCCTTAGACGCTGCGTGTAGACGCAGGCCGCTCTCCGCATAAATGCGGACAGTTAACTTAAATTAGTTATGGTGTAAGCCTGGCGGCTAATACCGCCTGGGCTTAATTAATACTGGTCAAATGTTTTCGATAACTACTCGGTGTAAACGAGGTCAGCTTTTTAAAGGTTTTAATAAACAGGCTCGGGCTGCTGTACCCTGATTCATAGGCAATATCCGTCACCGAATAGTTGGTAATTTCCAGCTGCTTTTTGGCAAAATTGATACGGATATCGTTAATTATCTGCATCGGCGTTTTACCATAATAGCGCTGGGTCGCCCGGGTTAAATATTCCTGCGTTTTGCCCGATAGCCGAACCATATTCTCGAGGGCGCTCTCGCCAAACTCCAGTTTATCGTGCATAGCCTCAACGGTATTTTTTAACCATTGCGGGACGACGTCTGCAACCGGCTCTTCGCGATAGTGACGTAAACGGTTAATGACATAAAAGGAGACCAGCTCGATAAATTCGTCAAATTCCGTTTCGCGAAAATTGAGTGAGGCGATGACCGACTCAATGTAGCCGAGAAAAGCGCTCTGCACGGCGTAGACCTGCGACGCCACCAGGCCAAACGGCAGCAGCGGCAGATAATGTTTCTCAAAGAAGCGCCTGCTGATGCCGACGTTAAGGATGCGCGTCGCACCAAATTCATAGAAGCTCTGGTGGTGCGAACCCATCGGGATAAAGACAAAATCCCCGCGCTCCAGCAGCACCCGTTTGCCATTGATCTCCTGGTAATAGCGCCCGGTTAATACGACGGTAAATTCGTAGTAATCATGCTGGTGGAGCCCGCTCACGCTTTCCGTTTTGTTATAGATGACCACATGAAAGTTCTTCCCGTTGAACAACTGCTGTTCTCTGGCGGTACTGATCTCGGTGGTCATCATCCTGGGCTGCCTCATCGTCGCGATGGCCTATTGTACCTTCTCGTGCAGCTCAATCAATTCCGCTACCAGCTCGCGGGCCAGCATGGAGGTCATCAGGTGATCCTGAGCATGCACCAGCACCAGGCTGACCTTCATTTTCCCCTCGCCCTCGTCGCTTTCGATAAGCTGGGTCTGCACCCGATGCGCCTCGCTCAGCGCCTGACGCGACTGCTCCATCATCGTTTTCGCCGCGGCAAAATCCCCCTGCTTGGCCTGCTTCAGCGCGGCATAGGCCAGACTACGCGCTTGGCCGGAGTTGATAATCAGCCCCATCACCACCTCTTCGAGGTCGTTTTCCGGGGTCTCTACCGCGTCGATGTTGTCCAGATCAAACATAATATTTCCCTCATTTCTCAGGCGGTACGGGACGTTGCCCGTACCGCGCGGTATCAGAATTTCAGTGCGTTGGCGATGTCTTCTTCGCTCTCTTCCTGCTCGATAACGGTCTGCGCTTTATTCGACAGCACCACAAACGGCAGGTAGACCAGGGTGGAGACGCCAAGGTTGAACAGGGCGACCAGCAGAGCGGCGACACTGCCGTTACTGTTAAAGAACGCCCCCAGGCCAGTTGGCATGGTCCACGGCGCCAGGTTGGTCACCGGTGGGATAATCCCCAGGCTGTAGGCGGCGAGAGTAATGGCCGCCAGAATCGGCTGGACCAGCACGAACGGGATGAACATCACCGGGTTCATGATGATCGGCAGGCCAAAAAGAATCGGTTCGTTAATCTGGAAGATGCCTGACGGCAGCGCCAGCTTCGCGACCTGACGATGGTCAGCGCGGCGGGAAGCGATAAAGATGGCGATAATCAGACCCAGCGTCGCCCCGGACCCCCCCAGCAGGATGTAGGAGTCGAGCATCGGCTTGGCCCAGAAGTGGAACTGTTTACCCGCTTCGATCGCCGCATCAACCGATCCGTACTGGTTGTACAGGGCGATGTTTTCCAGCGCCCACGGCGTCATGATGCCGTTATCCAGCGCGGTCAGCGCCAGCGAACCGTGCACCCCGAAGAACCACAGCAGGGAGTTAAAGATGACGTATGCCCAGCCGACCACGCTGCCCATCGCCGCCAGCGGCGTGGAGATGGAGTCCATGATGATCTGGTGGAAGTTGCTGCCGTAACTCGACAGGGCCCACGAGATAATGCCGAAGATGGAGAGGATCAAGAAGCCAGGGATCAGCGCAGAGAAAGAGCGCGATACCGATCCCGGCACGCTGTCCGGCAGTCTGATCACCCAGTTGCGACGGATCACGAAGGTGAACATTTCCGCGACGACCAGACCGATAATCATACCGGAGATGATGTTCTGCCCGCCCAGCCAGTTGGCGCCGACGGCATAGGCTTCGCCCACGCTGTATGGGGTCACGGTCATGAAGGCCGCTACCGCCAGCAGGCCAGCGGCCATCGGGTCGACTTTGCGCTCTTCCGCCAGCGCGGAGCCGATAAAGAATGGCGCCATCAGCGACATAATGCCGAGGGTGCCGTTATAGACGTTGCCGCCGATAGCCTTAAAACCGTTTAAGGTTTCAATGGTAGAGGCATCCAGGCGAATGCCCATGGAGTAAAAGAAAGAGCCTTCGCCGAAGCTCAGAAAAACGTTGTTAATTAATACAAACATGGCCCCGGCGAGGGTCAACGGCATGAGTTTAATAAATCCATTTTTAATCGCATTAATATGCGGCTGCTTTCCTATTTTCACTGCAAAAGGAAGGAGTACCTTTTCAAGCGAGTCGATCACTTTACTCATAGTCAATACCCTTAAAAGCCGCAATAAACTATTACGGCGATGATGTATGAAATTACTCTTTGACGGGAAAATAAACTCTTTATTTTTTGACGTCCGGCAACAGAATGCCGCCAGGCGTCAAAATACATCGAGTTTTAAAATTTAAAATTATTGTGCTGCAGCTTTCTTAATGGCCGCGACGGCGGCTTTCAATACCCCTAAACCATCCACCTTGCCATACAGATGAGAATCGATGACTTCTACCGGTTTATTCGGCAGCAGGCGCTGAATTTCCGGTAACATATACGCAATTTGTGGCCCTAATAATACAACGTCGGCTTCCGGTCCCTTTTCACCCGCGAGAGTTTCAGGATAGGCTTCAATAATGACCGGGACTTCGTATTTTTCCGCCTGCGCCCGCATTTTGGAGACCAGCAGTGACGTGGACATGCCTGCCGAGCAGAACAGATAAATGTGTTTCTTTTCCATGAACGCTTCCTCAATGTGTGAGACCAGGGCCTTCAGTAACCGCTGAGAGCCGGTAAGACTGGTAACATCCGGTTAATTCTGTTTATGGGTTGAGTATACGGCAAGCTGAGCCGTCGTGATAATTCCCTGTTGAACAGAATTGTCTCTCATTGACCTCCGGTTTTGACTACCCTCACATTTTCACCCAAATAATTCGCGCAATTAAATAAGCATCAGGACTCACAAAAAAGCCCGACCAGTGGTCGGGCTTACGTACAACTCTGTCAACAGTAGGGCGTTTACTTAGCGTTGCGCGGATCCGTATCATACTCGGCGCAGGTCTGGTAGCCGGAGTTCATCACGTGCCCGGTTTCGTCGAGGGCCACAAAGTAGGTCTCAACTTTACCATCTCGTTGACCGAGGATATAGGTCTGGCAGGTGCCGCGGGCATGGACCATCGTCACTTCCGTTGAAGGTTTGCCTGCGATCTGCATCACCTGCTGACGCGACATCCCTTTCTTCACATCTTTCACCACCGGCTGGGTAAACTGGTCTTTGGTACGATCGTAAGCGGTACAGCCCGCGAGTAAGGTTAACGCGACGGTGACGCCCAGTATTCCTGCTAAGCTTTTGTTCATTTTGGTTCCTCTCTTCCACTGTGTAACGATAAGCCTGGAATAAATAGTGTTATTTTTCAAGCCGAACAGCGAAATCATGTCTGAGTGTGTTATTACGTAAACAGGATTGACGCTCCGCCGCCGACCGGCGCTTTCTCCTGCGCGGTGGCATCTATAATGAAATCCTATGTCATTGATTGCCTTCTTTTCCGGCAGTCAAAACCCCGGTCCTTGTCGTTTCAGCGGCAAAGAGGTAGCTTTAAGCCAACAGGTTGCCAAACAGATTCACTTTCGGAGGGCGCGATGACGCTACAACAAGAGATTATTCAGGCGCTGGGCGCGAAGCCGCAGATTGATGCCGCAGACGAGATCCGTCGCAGCGTCGATTTCCTGAAATCCTATCTGCAGACTTACCCTTTTATTAAATCGCTGGTGCTGGGTATCAGCGGCGGCCAGGACTCGACCCTGACGGGGAAACTGTGCCAGATGGCGATCAATGAACTGCGCGCCGAAACGGGCGACAGCAGCCTGCAGT
Source organism: Klebsiella sp. JB_Kp031 (assembly GCF_040064295.1). NCBI lineage: Bacteria > Pseudomonadati > Pseudomonadota > Gammaproteobacteria > Enterobacterales > Enterobacteriaceae > Klebsiella > Klebsiella sp. JB_Kp031. Next base: position 24,931 of record NZ_JBEAJW010000023.1, on the reverse strand, counting down.
TTATCGCCGTCCGTTTACCCTACGGCGTGCAGGCGGATGAGCAGGACTGCCAGGATGCCATCGCCTTTATTCAGCCTGACCGGGTGTTGACGGTGAATATCAAAGCCTCGGTACTGGCAAGCGAACAGGCGCTGCGCGAAGCGGGGATCGAACTGAGCGACTTCGTTCGCGGCAACGAAAAAGCCCGTGAGCGCATGAAAGCCCAGTACAGCATCGCCGGGATGACCCAAGGGGTGGTAGTCGGCACCGACCATGCAGCGGAGGCGATTACCGGCTTCTTCACCAAATATGGCGACGGCGGCACCGACATCAACCCGATCTTCCGCCTGAACAAACGTCAGGGCAAACAGCTGCTGGCCCATCTCGGCTGCCCGGAACATCTGTATAAGAAGTTACCGACCGCCGATCTGGAAGACGATCGCCCCTCCCTGCCGGATGAAGTGGCGCTGGGGGTGACCTATGAGAATATCGACGATTATCTGGAAGGCAAAACGCTGGACCCCAGCATCGCCAAAACGATCGAAGGCTGGTATCTGAAAACCGAACACAAGCGTCGGCCACCGATCACCGTCTTTGACGATTTCTGGAAAAAATAGTCCCTCCCCCGCCCCGGCCCGCGCCGGGGTTGTTTTTTGCGCTTTTCGCCGCAAAAACCGCCTGCTATACTGGATAGATAGACAGTATCAGGAGTTATTGTGGCCAGAAAGCAATCTGCCCCGCGTCTGGAGTTTGAGGCGGCGGCGATCTATGAATATCCCGAACACCTTCGCCCGTGGCTGGAGACACTGCCGAAGCTGCCGGGCGTCTATCAGTTTCACGGCGATAGCGACACGATGCCGCTCTATATCGGCAAGAGCGTCAACCTCCGCAGCCGGGTGCTCTCCCACCTGCGCACCCCTGAAGAGGCGGCGATGCTGCGTCAGTCCCGGCGTATCACCTGGCAGCGCACCGCTGGCGAGCTGGGAGCGCTGCTGCTGGAGGCGCGGTTGATTAAAGAGCAGCAGCCGCTGTTTAACAAGCGGCTACGGCGTAACAAGCAACTCTGCGCCTGGCTGCTTGCGGACGACCGGCCGCAGATTGTCTATGCCCGCGAGGTTGATTTCTCGCACCAGCAGCATCTCTATGGTCTGTTCGCCAACCGGCGGGCGGCGCTGCAGATGCTGCAGAGCCTTGCTGACGAACAGCGCCTCTGTTACGGCCTGCTCGGTCTGGAGCCGCTCAGCCGCGGCCGCGCCTGCTTTCGATCCGCACTGGGCCGCTGCGCCGGCGCCTGCTGTGGAAAGGAGAGCGTGGAGGCGCACCGTCAGCGTCTGCTGGCGCAGATGAGCAAGCTGCAGCTGGTGTGCTGGCCGTGGGCAGGACCGGTGGCGCTGGAGGAGCGCGGCCCGGATATGACGCAGTATCATGTCATTCATAACTGGCTGTGGCTGGGAGCCGTCGACTCGCTCAATGAGGCCGCTGCGCTGACCCGCCTGCCCGCCGGATTCGACCAGGATGGTTACAAAATCCTCTGTAAGCCTCTGCTCAGCGGCAACTACCCGTTGCATCCGCTTGGCTGAAAGGCCAGAAAGAAAAAACCGCCGGCCCTGCCCAACGCCTGATGGCATTATTGGGCAAGACCGGCGGTCTTGATTCAGTGCGCTACATTATTCAGCGGGTGCAGGCATTTTACCTGCCGGCGCGTTGCGTTCTGTCAGATGCTTCTCAAAATTGGCATTGAACTGTTTTTTCTGCTCTGGGGTCAGAATGTTGTAGATCTTGTTCTGCGTTTCCAGGCGGGACAGCGCCATCGCTTTGTGCTGCGCTTCCATCTTATCGATCTGCGCTTCCGCTTTCGCCTTGTCGAAGGTATCGCTGGCGATCAGCTCGTGCATCGCGCGACGTTCGTCAAGGGACGGACGCTTCATGTTTTCGCGCTGGCTCTTCATGATGTCGCGGATCTGCTGCTTCTGCGCATCGGTCAGGTTCAGCCCTTTAAACATCATGTCATGCTGACCCGGGCCGCCTTTATGATGCATCATCATCGGCTTGCTGTCGCTCGGCGCGGTGGTGGTATCGGCGGCGTGTGCCAGGTTAGCCGCGCCCAGAGCCAGAGTAGAGGCAACAAACAGTGCAGTGAGTTTCTTCATCATTCAATCCTTACTTTACGTTATTCTTACGGCGCGTTGCCGTGTTGACGAGATTAACTTTACGACGTTAATCGTCAATTAGTCAGAGCAAGAGTAAAACAATGAAAGTGTAAAAAACAGTTTCTCACCAATTATGGAGAAAATAAGGAATTTGACGGAATAATTGCAATAAAAAATAAATAACCTACTGTTTTGCAGAGCAATTATGGAGAGTATAAAGAAGAGGAGATTAAAAACAAAGCATTTTACCAGGAATAATCTGCAAATTTACACTGGCGCACGAAAAAATAAGAAGATGAACAACGACGCGCGAAATAAAGCAGGCCGCCCGGCGGACGGCTTGCCCTCAGGATAATTTTTCCAGCATCAGGCCAGCGCGCAGCCCCCTGGCCACCGCCGGATTGGGAAACAGAACATACTCCGGCTCTGCCCCCACCACATACCGCGTCTCCCCCTCCTCCGCCAGCAGCGTGCCAGGTGCGAAGGGGGTGAAGTTCAGCGTCCGATCCGCCATATGCAAGCGGAAATCATCGCTATGACGGGTGATCTGCTGCACAACCCGGTAGCGCAGCGGCGTCGGGGCGTCGGCAATGGCCAGATCCCCCACCAGCAACCGGGAGATCGCCCCCTCGGCGGCGGCAAACTGCGTTAGATCGTTTTCCCCCAACGGCAGCGCTTTGCCCAGCTCAAGAGTGCAGGCCAGCGCCGCGAACCGTTCGCAGCTGAAATGGGTGAAGGTCCCGCCCGGCTGGCGATGAAACACCAGCGCCTCCAGCCCGGCGCCGCCCAACCAGTGAAGAAAATCCTCCCCCCAGGGCGTATCGCGGGCCGGGAGCACGCCGAAGCGCGGATGCAGCGACCCGCGGATCGCGGTATGCAGATCGAGGTGCCAGCGCGGACCATCATGGTCGCGATAGAAGCGGGCCACCGCCTGCTCCAGCCGCTGCGCCCGCTGCGTCTCCTCGCTGGCCGGGAACTGCCGCCAGCGCTCGCCAAACATCCGGTTCATATCGCTGTGCAGATAGCGTTTATTCGCCCGCAGCGCCGGCGGGTTACCGACGATCACCAGCAGCCGCCAGCGCAGGGGGAGTGCCTCCCGGACCAGCCGCTGCACCAGCCGGTCGACAATCTCCACCGGCGCCGTTTCGTTGCCATGGATGGCGCAGGAAAGCACCAGCCCGCGCTCGCAGCGCGCATGCGGCGTCAGCTCGAGGATCCCCTCGCCGAGCCAGTGCCAGCGGAAATGGGCCGTCTCGCCGTGAAAGTGATGGGGCAATCGCCCCGCCAGGGTTAATGCCAGAAAGTGTTCCACCGCGCCCCCTTATTGCTGAAATGGATAAACCGAACCGAGCTGCAGGATCTGGGTCAACCGATCCAGCGCGTCGCGCCCTTCCCGCAGCAGCTGTGGGTCGGCGAGGTCGGACTGGGTGAGACGGTCGCGATAGTAGCGATCCACCCAGTCATTGAGGGTGGCAAACAGCGTATCGTTCATCAGGACGTGCGGATTGACCGCCTGATACTCCTCGGCCGTCAACACCACCCGCAGGCGCAGGCACGCCGGACCGCCGCCGTTGGCCATACTCTCGCGCAGATCAAACACCTGCAGCGCGGCGATGGGGTTATCTGCGGCCAGCAGCTCATTAAGATAGTTCCACACGCCCGGATGCGCCTGGGCTTCCTGGGGCAGGATCAGCGCCATGCTGCCGTCCGCCCGGCTCAACAGCTGACTGTTGAACAGATAGGTAGCAACCGCCTCTTCCACCGTGACCCGGCTGGCGGGAACCACCAACGGGATAAAGCCCGGCACCTGCTGCGCAAGCTGCTGCAAAACCGCGTCCTGGTCGGCAAAGGCCTGCTCATGGCAGAACAGGACCTGACGGTTGCTCACCGCGATGACGTCGTTATGAAAAACCCCCTTGTCGATCGCCTCCGGATGCTGGCGGGCGAAGATCAGCTGGCGGGGATTGACCTGATTGAGGCGCGCCACCGCCTGGCTTGCCTCAAGGGTTTGCCGCGCCGGATAGCGACGTGGCGCCTCCTCGCTTCCCCGACGGCGGCCATAGACAAATAGCTGGAGGCCGGGGGCGCCATATTCGCCGCCGAGACGGTTATGGTTCGCCGCCCCTTCGTCGCCAAACCAGGCAGAGGCAGGCAGCGCCGGGTGGATGGCAAATCGCGTGCGGTCCGGGAATATCGCCTGCAGCAGCGCCCCGGTGATGGGGGCTTCACTGGCGCGGTGGAATTTATCCTGCAGATTCGCCACCGTCAGGTGCACCAGGCCATCCAGCGAATCGGCGGAGGGACAGACGGTCGCGGCGTTCGCCACCCACATCGCCGAGGCCGAACTCACCGCCGACAACAGATCCGGATCCTGCTGGGCCGCACGGGCCACCACCTGCTCATCGCTGCCGCTAAAGCCCAGCTGACGCAGGAGCGACACGTTGGGTCGTTCCTGAGGGGGGATCACCGCCTGCGGATAGCCGGCGTCGGCAAGGGCTTTCATTTTTTTCAGCCCCTGCTTCGCCGCCAGCTGCGGGTTCGACACCCGATAGCGGTGCCGGGTGGAGGCCTCATTGCCAAAGGAGAGCCCTGCGTAGTGATGGGTCAGTCCGGGCAGACCATCAAAGTTGACTTCGCGGGCGGTCATAACGCCTCCCCGGCCCGGAAGTCGAGCCCCGGATTGAGACTGGCGGGCAGCGTCAGGGTCGGCGATTCGAGACTGGCCATCGGCCAGGCGCAATAATCTGCGGCATACCAGGCCCCGGGGCGATGATTGCCTGAGGCTCCGGTGCCGCCGAACGGCGCGGTACTCGCCGCCCCGGTCAGGGGTTTGTTCCAGTTGACTATCCCGGCCCGTGCCTCAAGCAGCAGCCGATCGAACTTCTCTCGTTCCGGGGAGATTAACCCGCAGGAGAGGCCGAAGCGGGTGGCGTTGGCCAGGGCAATCGCCTCTTCGAAAGTATCGTAGCGCCAGACCCCAAGCAGCGGGCCGAACACCTCTTCATCCTCGACCTGGGCCATGTCGCTCATGTTGACAATCCCCGGCGTCAGCAGCGACGTCCCGGCCTGCAATAACCGCGGCTCCAGCAGGGTGACCGCGCCAGCAGCGACCCGCTGCAGCCAGGCCTGATGCACTTTCTGCGCGGCCTGTTCAGAGATAAGCCCGCCGAGAAACGGCTGCGGCTCAGCGTCCCACGCCGCGGGGATCAGCCGTTGGCTGACCGTTACCAGCCTGGAGAGGAAGGCATCCCCCGCCTCTCCGCGCCGGACCAGCAGACGTCGGGCGCAGGTGCAGCGCTGGCCGGCGGTAATAAAGGAGGACTGGATGGTCAGATGCACCGCGGCATCGACGTCCCGTGGGTCGTCAACGATCAGCGGATTATTGCCGCCCATCTCCAGCGCGAGGATCTTTTGCGGCTGCCCGGCCAGCTGGCGATGCAGATGAAAACCGGTGGTCGAGCTGCCGGTAAACAGCAGCCCATCGATGTCCGCCTGGCCGCTGAGCGCCTCGCCGGTTTCCCTACCGCCCTGCAGCAGGTTGAGCACGCCGGCGGGCAGGCCAGCTTGCTCCCACAGCTTCACCACCGCTTCGCCGCTGTGCGGGGTTAATTCGCTGGGTTTAAATACCACGGTATTGCCCGCCAGCAACGCCGGCACGATATGCCCGTTCGGCAGATGACCGGGAAAGTTATAGGGACCAAAGACCGCCAGCACGCCATGCGGCCGGTGACGCAGCGTCGCGGCGCCATCGGGCAGATCGCTGTGCTGTTCACCAGTGCGGGTGTGATACGCCTTCACCGAGATCGCCACCTTGTTGATCATCGCCGTCACTTCCCCGGCCGCCTCCCAGCGCGGCTTTCCGGTCTCGGCGCCGATAATCGCCGTCAGGTCCGCCTTGCTGGCCTCCAGCAGGCTGGCAAACTTTTCGACGATGGCCTGGCGGTCGGCAAACGGCAGCCGCGCCCAGGCCGGGAACGCCTGGCGGGCAGCCGCGACCGCCTCGGCAACCTGCCCGGCATCCGCCGCCTCGCCCTGCCAGACAATCTTCAGGTTGACCGGATCCTGTTTGCTGAAGCGCGGCCCATCGCCGGGCCGCCATTCGCCGTTAATCCACAGACTCATGCGGTTTTCTCCTCAGGGATCAAGCGCACCATGCGCACCTGGTCGCCAGCATGACACTTCAGCATATCCAGCTCGCGGGCGCTGAGGGTCAGGGTGTCGCCATCCGGGTCGGCACGCACCAGCAGGGCGCGGAACTGGTGATACTGTTCGTTCGCCACCAGGCACAACGGCCAGTCGCCGGGTGGCGTTTCGCCGGCCTCGGTAGTCACCAGACGGCTTTTGCGGATCGCCCGCACCCGGTCGATATCGCACTCCAGGGTCGGGCCACCGTCGAAAATATCGATGTAGTTCAGGTAGCGGAATCCCTCTTTCTCCAGCACCGTCCGGGCCGGGGCGGTCTGCGGATGGACCTTGCCGATCACCGCCTGCGCCTCGGGGGTGAGGAAATCGATATACAGCGGATGCTTGGGCATCAGGGCGGCAATGAAAGCCTTTTGTCCGGTGCCGCACAGGTAGTCGGCGCGGGAAAACTCCATGGCGAAAAAGCGTTTGCCCAGGCTCTCCCAGAACGGGGAATAGCCGTGCTCGTCAATCACCCCGCGCATCTCGGCGACCACCTTCTCATTGAAGCGCTCGCGAAAAGCGGCCATAAATAAGAAGCGCGATTTCGACAGCAGATAGCCATTGCCCTCTTTGCGCCACTGCGGGTCGAGGAACAGGGTGCACAGCTCACTGCTGCCGGTGTGGTCGTTGCTGAGAAACAGCGTCGGCAGCGCCTGGTAGACGTTAAGCTCCTTCGAGGCATGGACCTGAGTGCCGACCCGGTAGTTGTACCAGGGATCGTTGAGGCCCACCGCCACCTCTATCGCGCAGATGCCCACCACCGTGCCGCTCTCGCTCTCCTCCAGCACAAAGACATAACCTTGCTCGCTTTTCGGCAGCTCGCCGCGCCAGGTTTGCTGCGAGCGGGCGATCCGCGCCGCGAGGGTCGCTTCATCCACCGGCAGCGAGGTCAGCCCGCCGCCGGTCTCAGCTGCCAGCTTCAGCAGCCCGGGCAGATCGCCCGACTCCACTGGTCGAATAACCATCATGATGAGACTCCCGCCAGGAAACGCGCGCAGGCCCGCTCGACGCGATCCAGACCGCTGTTCACCTCTTCTTCACTGACGTTCAGCGCCGGAGCGAAACGCACCACGTTGGCGCCGGCGATCAAGATCATCACCCCCTCTTCCGCCGCCAGGATGCTGAGGGCTTTCGCCTTCCCGGCCCAGGCGTCGTTCAGCACGCAGCCGAGCAACAGCCCCAGGCCGCGGATCTCCTTGAACAGGCCATAGCGGGCGTTGATCGCCTGCAGACGTTCGCAAAACCACTGATGGCGCTGTCTGACGCCGGAGAGCACTTCCGGGGTGTTGACGATCGACAGCAGCTCGCCGGCCACCGCCCCCGCCAGCGGGTTGCCGCCGTAGGTGGTGCCGTGGGTGCCGACGGTCATCACGCTGGCGCAGGCCTCTGTGGCCAGCAGCGCGCCGATGGGGAAGCCGCCGCCCAGCGCTTTGGCGGTAGTCAGCACATCGGGCGTCACGCCGTAGTGCATATAGGCGTACAGCTCGCCGGTGCGTCCGACCCCAGTCTGCACTTCATCGAAAATCAGCAGGGCGTTGTGCTGGTCGCAAAGCTGACGCAGGCCGCGTAAAAACTCGACGCTGGCCGGCACCACGCCCCCTTCACCCTGCACCGGCTCGACGATCACCGCGCAGGTTTGGTCATTGATTAAGGCCTTTGCCGACTCGAGATCGTTAAACACCGCATGCTGGATCTGCGGCGGCAGCGGAGCAAAATCCCGGGAGTAGGCCGGCTGACCGCCCGCCGAAACGGTGAACAGCGTCCGCCCGTGGAAAGCGTTCTGGAAGGCGACGATGCCGCTTTTCTCGCTGCCAAAGCGATCGTGGGCATATTTACGCGCCAGCTTGAGCGCCGCCTCATTAGCCTCGGCCCCGGAGTTACAGAAGAAGACCCGATCGGCGAAAGTGGCATCAATAAGCATTTTGGCCAGCCGCAGGATCGGCTCATTCGTATACCCGTTGCCGGTATGCCAGAACTTGCCCGCCTGCTCGGTGAGGGCCTGCACCAGACGCGGATGCGCATGCCCCAGCGCGTTCACGGCTATACCGCCGGCAAAATCGATATACTCTTTGCCCTGCTGATCCCACAGCCGCGACCCGGCGCCCCGCACCGGAATAAACGCCGCTGGCGCGTAGACCGGCATCATCCATTCATCAAAGTGGTTACGCGTAATTGACTGAGACATATCGACCTCTTCCGGTAAATTAAAAGTAGCAATAATGTTAATAAATATGAGTTATTACGCTGTAAATGTAGATTGCACGGTTCGTGCCAGCCAGCGATAAAAATGCATAAACCGGATGAGATAACGCAATATCAACGAGTTACAACCTAACGCTATTCATATAAAATGCATATTTAGTGAATAACTATCCGATAAAGGGGGATGAACAGTGATTAAAGAAGATAAGTTATGCAACGGTAAGATATAATTCTGTAATTGTGATCTTCTGCGAAATTTATCGTAGATATTTGCCCTTTTTTGGCGCGGCGTGCCCGCAAAAGGGGCACCAACGGCACGATCATGCGCAGCGATTGGCAGAATGACGCATCGGATGGCAGCCAGCCTGGCGAATTTCTGCTACCATCCCTGCACTATTCACCTTGCACAGTGGCAGCGACTATGAAATTCGTCTCTTTTAATATCAACGGCCTGCGCGCCCGCCCACACCAACTGGCCGCCATCGTCGAAAAACACCAGCCGGACGTGATTGGCCTGCAGGAAACCAAAGTTCACGACGACATGTTCCCTCTCGAAGAGGTCGCCAGACTCGGCTATAACGTCTTTTATCACGGCCAGAAAGGCCATTATGGCGTCGCGCTGCTGACCAAAGAGACGCCGATTGCCGTCCGCCGCGGTTTCCCTAACGATGGCGAAGAGGCTCAGCGCCGCATCATCATGGCGGAGATCCCGTCGCCCTTCGGTAACGTCACGGTGATTAACGGTTATTTCCCGCAGGGTGAAAGCCGCGATCATGAGACCAAATTCCCGGCCAAAGCGGCGTTCTATCAGAATCTGCAGAACTACCTGGAGAGCGAGCTCAACAAAGAGAATCCGGTACTGATCATGGGCGATATGAACATCAGCCCTACCGATCTCGACATCGGTATCGGTGAAGAGAACCGCAAACGCTGGCTGCGCACCGGCAAATGTTCCTTCCTGCCGGAAGAACGGGAATGGATGGATCGCTTGCTGGGCTGGGGCCTGGTGGATACCTGGCGTCAGGCTAACCCTGACAATCATGAGCACTTCTCGTGGTTTGATTACCGCTCCAAAGGCTTTGACGATAACCGTGGGCTGCGCATCGACCTGCTGCTGGCCAGTCAGCCTCTGGCCCAGCGCTGCGTGGAGACCGGGATCGATTATGAGATCCGCGGGATGGAAAAACCATCCGACCACGCGCCGGTGTGGGCCACCTTCCGGCCGTAAGTCACGTCCTTCTCTCGCCTCCCGCCGCGCGGGGGGCAGAATTTCCTGAGCAAAATCAACAAAGCGACGGTAAACCATTGTGACCGTCGTCGGAACAGGATACTGTCGCGCGCACTTTTTGACGTCCACCGCGTCCAGGCTGTACAGGAGACCCCTTCATGAAAAAGAAGCCATCATCCGGCCATTGGTAAAGGGCTGGTACTTCTCGCGCTGGCGACCACGCTGGCCGTTATCAGCCACCGCGTTGGTCTCCACGATCTGCTGACTCACCTGCATCTGCTGCAGGAGACCCTCCGCCATCATGGCGCCTGGGGCTATCTGGTCTATGTTGCGCTATTTATCATTGCCACCCTGTGCCTGATCCCCGGCAGCCTGCTGGTGATCGCCGGCGGGGTGCTTTTCGGCCCGCTGACCGGCTCTCTGCTCTCGTTTGCCGCCGCCACCGTCGCCTCTTCGTTGTCGTTTTTGATCGCCCGCTGGCTGGGGCGCGATCTGCTGCAGCGCTATGTAGGCCATACCGCCGTCTTCCAGGCCATTGAGCGCGGTATCGCCCGCAGCGGCAGCGATTTCCTGATCCTCACCCGCCTGGTGCCACTCTTTCCCTACAACATTCAGAATTACGCCTACGGCCTGACGGCGATCCCCTTCTGGCCTTTTACTCTGATCTCCGCCGTGACCACCCTGCCGGGCCTGGTCATCTATTCGGTGATGGCCAGCGAACTGGCCCGCGAAGGAGCGACCCTCGCTTTCGCGCTCAAGTTGAGCCTCGCCGGCGGGCTGCTGTTTGCCCTGGTGCAGATGGGCAAACGGTTTGCCCGCGCCCGCCGTGTGGCAACGCCCGGCGAGGAGGTGCGCCATGACCCGACCTGATCGCCGTCACCTGCGCCGCGCCAGGCTGGCCCTTGCCGTGGTGGCTGTCGCCGGGCTGACCGCCTGGCTGTGGTTCCCCGACGGGCGAGCCTTTCTGCAACACAGCCTGACGGCGTTAGCGTCGCTGGATCCCCAGTATGTCAAAAACTTTATCGCCGCCTGGGGGACGCAGGCGGCGCTGGTCTCTTTTGCGCTAATGATCCTCCAGGCGATCGTCGCCCCGCTGCCGGCCTTCCTGATCACCCTGGCGAACGCCGCGCTGTTCGGCGCCTTCTGGGGAGGCATGCTGTCGTGGTTCAGCGCCATGGTCGGGGCCGGGCTCTGCTTTTGCATCGCCAGAGCGCTGGGGCGCGAGATGGTGGAGAAGCTCACCGGCCGCACGGTGCTGCGCAGCGTCGACGGCTATTTCGCCCGCTATGGCGCGCAGACGATCCTGGTCTGCCGCCTGCTGCCGTTTGTCCCTTTTGATCCGGTCAGCTATGCCGCCGGACTGACCTCGCAGCGCTTCTGGCCCTTTATGCTGGCCACCGGCGTGGGCCAGCTGCCGGCGACCATCGTCTATTCCTGGGCCGGGAGCCTGCTGACCGGAGGCGCCTTCTGGCTGGCCACCGGCCTTTCGCTGCTTTTGGCCCTGGCGGTGGTCATCTCCATCGCCAAAAATATTTACCGTGAACGTCATAAGAGATCGTCGCCATGAGCTTACCCCCGCTGGATACTGTCCCCCTGATCCTTCGTCCGCAGGCCTGGCTGCATCGCCGGCATTACGGCCAGGTGCTGAGCCCCATTCGCTGGTGGGGACGGATCCCGTGGCTGTTTTACCTGGTTTCGCTGTTCGTGGGCTATATTGAACGCCGCCGCTCGCCGTTGGATCCGGTGTTGCGCTCGCTGGTCAGCGCCCGTATCGCCCAGCTGTGCCACTGCGAATTCTGCATCGATATCACCAGCATGACCCTCGCGGCGCGGAGCGGGAGCCAGGACAAGCTGCTGGCGGTCGCCGACTGGCGCAGCAGTAAGCTGTTCAGCGAAAAAGAGCGTCTGGCGCTGGCCTATGCCGAAGCCGCCACCCAGACGCCGCCGGCGGTGGATGATGCCCTGCGTAGCGCGATGGCCGCGCATTTTGACGCCCGGGCGCTCACCGAGCTGACCGCCCTGATTGGCCTGCAAAATTTATCGGCGCGGTTCAATGCCGCGATGGCGATCCCTGCCCAGGGGCTGTGCAAGATACCTGGTTCTTCCCCGCACCATAAGGAGTAACGATGCGCCGTTTGCGTGATTTCAGCCTCTGTCTGTGCCTGCTGCTTCTCTGGCCGCTGGTGGTTCAAGCCGACGACAGCTGGCGGCAGACCCAGACGGAAGCCCGCGGCCAGACCGTCTGGTTTAACGCCTGGGGTGGAGACCCGGCCGTCAACCGCTATCTGGCGTGGGTCAGCGAGGAGGTCAAACGCCACTACGCGATCGACCTGCGTATTGTCCCTATCGCCGATGCCGCCGACGCGGTGAAACGCATCCAGACTGAGGCGCAGGCCGGCCGTCGCCGCGGCGGGTCGGTGGATCTCCTGTGGATCAACGGCGAGAACTTTCACACCCTAAAACAGGCCAACCTGCTGCTCACCGGCTGGGCAGAATCGCTGCCCAACTGGCGCTATATCGATCTGCAAAAACCGGTTCAGGAAGATTTTTCTGTCGCCACCGAGGGCGCGGAGTCGCCGTGGGGCAGCGCCCAGTTGACGTTTATCGCCCGCCGCGGGCAAACGCCGCAGCCACCCACCAGCCCGCAGGCGCTGCTGGCCTTCGCCAGAGCCCATCCCGGCAGCGTGACCTACCCGCGGCCGCCGGACTTTACGGGTACCGCCCTGCTGGAGCAGCTGCTGATCGCCCTCACCGACCAGCCTGCCGCCCTGCGCCAGCCGCCGGAGACGGCGACCTTCTCGGCGGTAACCGCCCCGCTGTGGCGCTATCTCGATGCGCTGCACCCGACGCTGTGGCGGGCGGGTAAGGATTTCCCGGCGTCGCCGGCGCGGATGGACGCCATGTTCAACCAGGGCATCCTCCGCCTGTCGCTGACGTTTAACCCGCTCCATGCCCGCCAGAAGGCCGTCAGCGGGGAGTTACCGGCGGACAGCTACAGCTTCGGCTTTACCGGAGGGACCCTCGGCAACGTCCATTTCGTTACCATCCCGGCCAACGCACGCGCCGTCGCCGCGGCCAAAGTGGTCGCCAATTTCCTGCTTTCCCCAGAGGCGCAATTGCGCAAGGCGGATGCCGCCGTCTGGGGCGATCCAAGCGTACTGGACCCGCAGCGTCTGCCTGACAAACAGCGTCAGGCGCTGGCGGCCACCCTGCCGCAGGATCTGCCGCCGGTGCTTGCCGAGCCACATGCGGCGTGGGTTGACGCGCTGGAGCAGGAATGGCTGCGCCGCTACGGTACCCACTGATCCTGCTGGCCTGGGGGACGATGGCGGCCATCTATCTGCCCTTATTCCCCGCCGCTGCAGGGCTGATGTGGCCGGCGCTCTCCCCGGTCCACTGGCGGGCGCTGTTCGCCGACCCGCAGCTGGGCCAGGCGCTGGCCGCCACCCTTGTTTCCACGCTGCTGTCCGTCGGCGGTGCGCTACTGATCGCCCTGACCATCGTCGCCGCTTTCTGGCCTTCGGCCCGCTGGCGGCGGCTGGCTTCCCGCCTGCCTTTGCTGCTGGCGGTGCCCCATCTTGCCCTGGCGACGGCGGCGCTGCTGCTGTTCGCCGAAGGCGGCTGGATCTGGCAGCGACTGCCGTTTTTGACGCCGCCGGTCGACCGGTACGGCATCGGGCTTGGCCTGACGATGGCCCTTAAAGAGAGCGCCTTTGTGCTGTGGGTGATCTACGGCCTGCTGGGGGAGGCGCGCCTCGCCGACCAGGCGACAGCGCTAAAGAGCCTCGGTTACGGCCGCTGGCAGTGCCTGCGCTGGCTGGTGCTGCCTGCGCTGCTGCCCGCCCTCGGCATGGTGCTGCTGGCCGCCGCGGCCTGGAGCCTGTCGACGGTAGACGTCGCCCTGGTGCTGGGGCCCGGCAATCCACCCACCCTCGCCGTTCTGGCGTGGCAGTGGTTAAGCCAGGGCGATGACATGCAGCAGGCGAAAGGGGCGCTGGCCAGCCTGCTGCTGCTGGCGATCCTCGGCGGGCTGGCGCTGGTCGCCTGGGGCGGATGGCGGCTACAGCGTCGGCGTCTGCCCGATCTGCGCGGCATTCGGCATCCCCATCCCCACGCCCTGCCCGGCCGCCTGCTGGCGAGTGCCCTGCCGCTGAGCGGCCTGCTGTGCGCGCTATTGCTGGCGGGGCTGGCGCGCTCGGCGCCGCCGCAGATGGATGCCCTGGGCAACAGCCTTGGCCTCGCGCTGATGGCTTGCGCCCTCGGCGCGGCCGTCTGCCTGCTGTGGCTGGCCTGCGGCCCGAAGCGGGGAGATGGCTGGGTCTGGCTGCCGCTGGTGCTGCCGGCCCTGCCGCTGGCCGATGGCCAGTACCGGCTGGCGCTGTACGCCTGGCTAGACGGCGAATGGTGGACCGTCCTGTGGGGCCATCTGCTGTGGGTGGTGCCGTGGATGCTATTTATTTTGCGCCCGGCCTGGCGCCAGCACGATCCGCGGATGACGGTGATCGCCCGCACGCTCGGCTGGGGACCCACGCGTATTTTCTGGCTGTTGACTCTGCCCTCGCTGACCCGCCCACTGCTGACCGCCCTGGCGGTGGGCTTCTCGGTGAGCATCGCGCAGTATCTGCCAACGCTATGGCTGGGGGCAGGCCGTATCCCGACGCTCACCAGCCAGGCGGTGGCGCTCAGCAGCGGCGGCGAGGCGCAGATGCTTGCCGCCCAGGCGCTGTGGCAATTACTGCTGCCGGCGGTATGCTTTATCCTGACGGCCCTGCTGGCCTGGCTGGCAGGCCGCTATCGACGAGGACTTCGCTAGTGCTAACCGTAAACCATCTGACCCTGAGCGTGAACCGTCAGCCGCTGCTGCGGGAGGTCGACTTTTCGGTGGCCCCGGGTGAAGTGCTGACGCTGATGGGCCCTTCCGGCAGCGGAAAATCGACGCTGTTTGCGTGGATGATTGGCGCCCTGGCCGGCGACTTCCGCGCCGAGGGCGAGCTGTGGCTCAACGGGCGGCGGTGCGATACGCTGCCCACGGAGCGCCGGCGCATCGGCATCCTGTTTCAGGACCCGTTGCTGTTCGACCATTTCAGCGTCGGGCAAAATTTACAGCTGGCGCTACCGGAAAGCGTGCGCGGCGAGGCGCGAAAAGCCGCGGTGGAGCAGGCGCTCAGTCGCGCCGGGCTGCATGGCTTCGCCGCGCGCGACCCGGCCACGCTCTCCGGCGGACAGCGGGCGCGGGTGAGTCTGCTGCGCGCCCTGCTGGCGCGCCCCGAGGCGCTGCTGCTGGATGAACCCTTCAGCCGCCTGGATGCCGCCCTGCGCGCCGCGTTCCGCCGCTGGGTATTTGAGGAACTGGCCCGCCAGGCCATTCCGGCGATCCTGGTGACCCACGATCGCGAGGACTGTCCGCCGACGGGGCGCTGCCTGACGATGGAGCGCTGGCAATGAAGAGCAATAGCGTGCAAACCTGCGTTACCGCAAAGAAATCAACGCCTGGCAAGCGGAGAATACGCCCTCCACTTTTTACCGTCGGGCATTTCGATGAAACGTGTTTCTCAATTGACCGCACTCGCCCTGTTCATGGGGCTTGCTGCTTCCACCACCTTCGCCGCTGAAACCATGCCAGCGCTCACTCTTTCCCACCTGCAACAGCAGCACGGCGTGGCCATCGACACCCGCCTGAGCGCTTATTACAACGGCTGGCCGCAGCGCGCCAACGGCCCGGAAGGGCATGAGCCGCAGGCGCTGAATCTTTCCGCCCGCTGGCTCGGCGCCATGAGCGACGAGCAGCTCCGCGGCTGGGCTAAGCAGCACCAGCTCCAGGCCGATACCCCCCTTGCGCTGTACGGCAGTCCTGAGGATAACGCCAGCGTCGCGGCGCGACTGAAACAAGCGGGCTTCACCCGGCTCAACACCCTGAGCGACGCCCTGAGCCAGGGAGACCGTCTGCAAAAGCTGCCGCACTTTGAACAGCTGGTTTATCCGCAATGGCTGCACGACCTGCAGCAAGGGAAAAGCGTGGCCGCCGCCCCGGCCGGCGACTGGAAAGTAGTTGAGGCCGCCTGGGGGGCGCCGAAGCTCTATCTGCTGAGCCATATCCCGGGCGCGGGCTATATCGATACCAATGAGGTGGAGAGCGAACCGCTGTGGAATAAAGTGTCCGATGCGCAGCTGAAGGCGATGCTGGCGAAGCACGGCATCCGCCATGACACCACGGTGATCCTCTACGGTCGCGACGTTTACGCCGCGGCGCGTGTGGCGCAGATCATGCTGTACGCCGGCGTCAAAGACGTGCGCCTGCTGGACGGCGGCTGGCAGACCTGGTCCGACGCCGGTCTGCCGGTGGAGCGCGGCATGCCGCCGACGCCGCAGCCGGCGCCAGATTTTGGCGCGCCGATCCCCGGCCAGCCGCAGCTGATGCTGGATACCGAGCAGGCCCGCGGCCTGCTCCACCGTCAGGACGCCTCGCTGGTCAGTGTCCGCTCTTGGCCGGAGTTTATCGGCACCACCAGCGGCTACAGCTATATCAAACCGAAGGGCGATATCGCCGGCGCCCGCTGGGGCCATGCCGGAAGCGACTCCACGCACATGGAAGACTTCCATAACCCGGACGGCACCATGCGCAGCGCCGACGATATCGCTGCCCTGTGGCGCCAGTGGAACATCCTGCCGAACCAGCAGGTGGCGTTCTATTGCGGGACCGGCTGGCGGGCCTCGGAAACCTTCATGTATGCCCGGGCCATGGGCTGGCCGCACGTCGCTGTCTATGACGGCGGCTGGTACGAATGGAGCAGCAACCCGCACAATCCGGTCGCCCGCGGCGAGCGCGGCCCGGAAAGCAGTCAGTAACACACCCCACCAGCGCGCGTCCCCAGCCGGCGACGCGCGCTTTCCCGCTCACGCCACCCGCTTTAAGGTCTGGTAGCCGCTGGCGATACGCGTCGCCGTCGTCAGCCAGCATAGCGCGCCAAACAGCCACGCCAGCCAGGCAAAATGTGCCGGAAACAGGCAGCTGAGGACAAACAGCAGGATGGTTTCCGTCCCCTCCGTCAGCCCCCCGAGGTAGTGCAGCGATTTATGGGCATAGCCGGGATTGGCGATCTGGTGCTTTGCCGCCAGCGCGGCAAAGGCGAGAAAGCTGCTGCCGGTGCCGATAAAGGCAAACAGCAGCCAGCCGCCCGCCAGAGCGTTATTCTGCGGATCCGCCAGGATAAAACCGAACGGCACCAGGGCATAGAAGAGAAAATCCAGTGAGATATCGAGAAAACCGCCGGCGTCGCTCAGCCCGCGCCGCCGCGCCAGGGCGCCGTCCAGGCCGTCCAGCAGGCGGTTGAGAAGAATGGTCGCCAGCGCCGCGCCATACCACCCTAATGCCAGAAATGGCAGAGCCAGCACGCCGATGGCAAAACCGAGCAGCGTCAGCCTGTCTGGTGAAATACCCGGGCGGTCAAGCGCGCCGGCGACAGCGTTAAGGAGGGGTTTAAGGCGAGGATGCAGGTGGCTATCAAGCACGAGGATCTCCAGCAGAGTTGGCGGTTGTCAGTGAAGGTCTATGGCGGTGATAATAGGCCAGTTTGGCCTTATTAACGTTGATGCTTATGCTAAAAATGATTGAAGTTGTCGCCGCCATTATTGAACAGGATGGCAAAATTCTGCTGGCGCAGCGCCCGCCCCACGCCGACCAGCCGGGAATGTGGGAGTTCGCCGGCGGCAAAGTGGAGCCAGGTGAAAGCCAACCACAGGCGCTGACCCGGGAACTGCAGGAGGAAATGGGCATCATCGCCCACCCGGCATGCTATATCGCCAGCCATCAGCGGGAAGTCTCCGGTCGTCAGATCCATCTGCACGCCTGGTGGGTGCCGGATTTTCAGGGCGTGCCGCTGGCCCACTATCACAGCCAGCTGCGCTGGTGCCTTCCTGCCGACGCCTTAACCCTCGATCTCGCCCCGGCCGATATCCCCCTCCTGCACGCCTTTATCGCCCAGCGCCCGTCCCTTTCCCTCCGCTGATCCGCTCGCCGCCTCGTCATCGTTTTTAGTTATGACGGGCGGGCAATTATAAATTTTGCTGACGGCTTAATTTTTCCTTGCTTGCCTAAGGATTAGCGGTGTTATAGTCGGAAAATCGGTTTTTTCAAGGACCGAATCATAATAAATACATGCAACCACAACCATAAGGGGAACTTATATCTATGGATCAGACGTGCACTCTGGAAGGCTTTCTCACCCGCGTTCAACAGCGCGATCCTCATCAAACCGAATTTGCTCAAGCCGTCCGGGAGGTCATGACCACCCTGTGGCCTTTCCTTGAGGAAAATCCGCGCTATCGTCAGCTTGCTTTGCTGGAACGTCTGGTGGAACCGGAGCGCGTGATCCAGTTCCGCGTGGTGTGGGTGGACGACCGCAATCAGGTCCAGGTCAACCGCGCGTGGCGCGTGCAGTTCAACTCGGCCATCGGCCCGTATAAGGGCGGAATGCGCTTCCACCCGTCGGTAAACCTGTCGATTCTCAAATTCCTTGGCTTCGAGCAGACCTTCAAAAACGCCCTGACCACGCTGCCGATGGGCGGCGGGAAAGGCGGCAGCGATTTCGATCCTAAAGGCAAGAGCGATGGCGAAGTGATGCGCTTCTGCCAGGCGCTGATGACCGAGCTTTATCGCCATCTGGGCCCGGATACCGACGTACCGGCGGGCGATATCGGCGTCGGCGGCCGCGAGGTCGGCTTTATGGCCGGAATGATGCGTAAGCTCTCCAACAACAGCGCCTGCGTCTTCACCGGTAAAGGCCTCTCCTTCGGCGGCAGCCTGATCCGTCCGGAAGCCACCGGTTACGGCCTGATCTACTTCACCGAAGCGATGCTCAAACGTCACGGCCTCGGCTTCGAAGGCGCTCGCGTGGCGGTTTCCGGCTCCGGCAACGTCGCGCAATACGCCATTGAGAAAGCGATGGAGCTTGGCGCGCGGGTGGTCACCGCCTCCGACTCCAACGGCACCGTCGTTGACGAAGCGGGCTTCACCAAAGAAAAACTGGCCCGCCTGATCGACATCAAAGAGCGTGCCCACGGCCGGGTGGCCGACTACGCCCGCGAATTTGGCCTCACCTATCTCGAAGGCCAGCAGCCGTGGTCAGTGCCGGTGGATATCGCTCTGCCTTGCGCCACCCAGAACGAACTGGATGCCGACGCCGCTCGCCAGCTGATTGCCAACGGCGTGAAGGCCGTGGCGGAAGGCGCCAACATGCCAACCACCATCGCCGCGACCGATCTGTTCCTTGAAGCTGGCGTGCTGTTTGCCCCGGGCAAAGCGGCCAACGCCGGCGGCGTGGCGACGTCCGGTCTGGAGATGGCGCAGAACGCCGCGCGCATGGGCTGGAAAGCGGAAAAAGTGGATGCCCGTCTGCATCACATCATGCTGGATATCCACCACGCCTGCGTGCAGTACGGCGGTGAAGCGAAGCAGACCAACTACGTGCGCGGCGCCAATATCGCTGGTTTCGTCAAGGTGGCGGACGCCATGCTGGCCCAGGGCGTGATTTAACCTCCCCTCACACCATCCCGGCGGCTGCCCGCCGGGATGTCTCTCACGACGTCATCGTGATCACCACTTTCCCCAGATGCTGACCACTGTCCAGACAGGCATGCGCCTCGGCAATTTCCGCCATCAGGTAGCTGGCGTAGATCATCGGCTTGCATTTCCCAGCCTCAAGCAGCGGCCAGACGTGGCGCCGCAGCGCCTCGGCAATCTCCTGTTTCTCCGCCGCCGTCCGGCCGCGCATGGTGGAGCCGGTGACGGTGGCCCGCTTGAGCATCAGGGTCTGAATGTCGACCTCATGGGCCATTCGCCCGCCCATAAAGCCGATGATGACCAGCCGCCCGTCCTTTTTCAGCAGCCCCAGGTTGCGGTTAAAGTAAGGGCCGCCCACGATATCCAGAATGACATCCACCCCTTCATCGTTGGTCAGCTGATGAATTTTCTCAGCGAAATCTTCGGTTTTGTAGTTGATCGCCGTGGCGTAGGGCCGCAGCGCGGCAATTTTTTCGTCCTGGCCGACGGTGGCATAGACGGTCATCCCCAGCGCGTGACACAACAGGATCGCGGTGGTGCCAATCCCGCTGGCGCCGCCGTGGATCAGAATGCTCTCGCCGGGCTGCAGCTTACCGAGCTGGAAAACGTTCGCCCACACCGTGAAGAAGGTTTCCGGAATGGCGGCCGCTTCGCTAAAGCTGAGGCCCGCCGGGATCGGCAGCGTCTGGCCTGCCGGGACGGCGCAGTATTCGGCATACCCGCCGCCGTTGGTCAGCGCGCAGACGCGATCCCCGGGGGCAAAGGCCGCAACCTGCGCACCAACCTTCACGACCACGCCCGCCACCTCGAGGCCGGGCACGGGGGTAACCCCCTCAGGCATGGGATACAGACCCTGGCGCTGCAGAATATCCGGCCGGTTGACGCCCGCCGCTTTCACCTCGATGAGCACCTCATGCTCCCCGATAGTGGGGATCTCACCTTCGCGGATCTGTAAAACCTCCGGGCCACCCGGTTGGCTGATAGCGATATATTTCACGGGTCCTCCTTATCGCCTGTCAGAGAATTAAGCAAGGCATCGGGAAGGGCAATGGGCGCCCCCGTTCTGCGGGGCGATCGTCCCCCCCTTCCCGGCTGTTTAGTGTAGACCATTGACCAGTCTGGCGGAGAAACGGCGGCCGTGGGGAATGGCCTCCTCACGGCCGCCGGGCAGGTTATTGCGGCGGCGGCGCGGCATCCTCTGCCGCTTTTTTGCCTTTCGCTTTGCCTTTACTGAACGATTTTTTCGCCCCGCCCGGCGCCACCAGACCGCGGAACTGGCGCACCGGCGTGCTGCGCGCCTGCTCGATTAGCTGATACAGCGTGCCCACCAGCGGCTGCATAAAGTCCTGATAGCGGCACTGTTTCTCGCTGATTTGCGTCAATACCGACTCCCAGTGGGCGGTCATGTCCGGTCGACCGGCCATCTCCGGCAGGGAATGAATCAGCGCCCTTCCGGCCTCCGAGGAGTGGATATAGCGCCCTTTTTTAGTCAGGAAACCGCGCTTAAACAGCAGCTCGATAATCCCGGCGCGGGTTGCTTCGGTGCCGAGGCCGTCGGTGGCGCGGAGGATCTTCTTCAGATCTTTATCCTGCACGAAGCGGGCAATCCCGGTCATCGCCGACAGCAGCGTGGCGTCGGTAAAGTGGCGCGGCGGCTGCGTCTGGCGCTCCACCACTTCGCCCCTCTCGCACAGCAGTTCATCGCCTTTGGCCACCACCGGCAGCGGCGTGCCGTCGTTCTCTTCATCGCGCTCTTTGCTGCCAAGCAGCGTCCGCCAGCCCGCCTCGGCCAGAAAACGCGCTTTGGCGACAAACTTACCGTTGGCGATCTCGAGGTCAATCTGGCATTTACGGAACACCGCGTCCGGGCAGAACTGCATCAGATACTGGCGGGCGATCAGGGTGTAGACCTTCGCTTCGTTATCGGTGAGTTTGACCTGGCTGCTGCGGGCGGTCGGGATAATCGCATGGTGCGCGTCGACCTTTTTATCATCCCAGCAGCGGTTGCGGATCTCCGGATCCACCACCGGCTGCGGCAGCAGATCCGCCGCATGGACGGCAATCGCATTCAGCACCGCATGGCGGCCGGCGAAATGTTCTTCCGGCAGATAGCGGCTGTCCGAGCGCGGATAGGTGATGAGCTTGTGGGTTTCATACAGCTTCTGGCAGATATCCAGCACGTTTTGCGCGCTGAAGCCGAAACGTTTGGCCGCCTCAATCTGCAGCGCCGACAGCGAAAACGGCAGCGGCGCGGGTTCGGAATCGCGCTTATCGTTATAGCCGGTCACCAGCGCCGGCTGGCCTTCAATACGCTTAACCACGTGCTCGGCCAGCGGACGATGCAGCAGGCGCCCTTCTTCATCCTGGTAAGGTTCGCAGGCTTCGCTCGGCACCCAGGTCGCGACAAAGCGCTCCTCCTGCGGCGTGACGATATGCGCTTTGACATCGAAGAAGTCTTTGGCGACGAAGTTTTCAATCTCTTCATCGCGGCGCACCACCAGGCCGAGCACCGGGGTCTGCACCCGCCCCACGGAGAGCACCCCCTGATAGCCGGCGTTGCGCCCCAGCAGGGTATAGGCCCGGGTCATATTGATGCCGTACAGCCAGTCGGCGCGCGCCCGCGCCAGCGCCGACACGCAAAGCGGCACAAACTCGCTGTTAGCGCGCAGGCGGTTGATCGCCCGCTCAACCGCCTGCGGGTTGAGATCGTTTATCAGACAGCGCTGCACCTGCTGACGCTTCTCCGGCGCCAGCTGCAGGTAGTCGAGCACTTCATCCACCAGCAGCTGCCCCTCACGGTCGGGGTCGCCGGCGTGGATAACCTCCTCGGCCTCGCCGAGCAGGCGCTTGATGACATTCAGCTGTTTGGTGACCGAAGGTTTTGGCTGCAGCTGCCATTTCTCCGGCACAATCGGCAGATCGGTGAGATTCCAGCGGGCATAGCGGCTGTCATAGACGTCCGGCTGCGCCTGCTCCAGCAGGTGACCGATACACCAGGTGACCACCTGCCCATTGCCGCACTCAATAAAGCCATCGCCTTTGCGATGCGGTTTAGGCAACACATCGGCGATAGCCCGACCGAGACTCGGTTTTTCTGCAATAAACAACCGCATCGAATCAACGGATCTCGATCATGGGTCGTCCGCCGCGGGCGGTCACCAGCTCGCCGATGGCGGCCAGCTTAATACCGAACTCCGCTGCGGCAGCCTGCACTTCCGCCTCCGCCTCCGGGGTCACCGCCAGCAGTAGACCGCCGGAGGTCTGCGGGTCGCAGAGCAGATCGCGCCACTCCGTCGGCATCTCGCCCATCAGATGGCCATAGCTGGCAAAGTTGCGCCCGGTGCCGCCCGGCACCGCGCCGGCGGCGATATACTCCTCCACCCCCGGCAGTTTCGGGATATCGGCATAGCGCAGTTGCGCCTGCACGCCGGCTCCGCGGCACACTTCGCTGAGGTGGCCGAGCAGGCCAAAGCCGGTGACGTCGGTCATCGCCTTCACCCCGTCGATAGCGGCAAACGCGGCGCCGGCGAGGTTCATCTGGCACATGGTCTCCGTCGCCAGCCCGTGATGCTCCGGCTTGAGCAGCGATTTTTTCTCTGCGGTGGTCAGCACGCCGATCCCCAGCGGTTTGGTGAGATACAGTTTGCAGCCCGCCTGCGCGGTGCTGTTTTTCTTGATGCGCTCGGTGGGCACCACGCCGGTGACCGCCAGACCGAAGATCGGCTCCGGGGCGTCAATGGAGTGGCCGCCCGCCAGCGCGATCCCCGCCTGCTGGCAGGCAAAGCGCCCGCCCTCCACCACTTCGCGGGCGATTTCCGGCGCCAGGGTGTTGATCGGCCAGCCGAGAATGGCAATCGCCATAATCGGTTTCCCGCCCATGGCGAAAATATCGCTGATGGCGTTGGTGGCGGCAATGCGGCCAAAGTCGAACGGATTATCGACAATCGGCATAAAAAAGTCGGTGGTGCTGACGATTGACGTGCCATTACCGAGATCGTAAACGGCGGCATCATCGCTGGTTTCGTTGCCGACAAGCAGGTTCGGGTCGACGAACTTCGCCTGCTCGCTATGCAGGATGGTTTCCAGCACTTTCGGGGAAATTTTACAACCACAACCGGCTCCGTGGCTGTATTGCGTTAAACGAATGGCTTGCTCGCTCATGGACATCTCCTGTCATTGCAATCCCGCTATGTTAGCGCCCAAACGCCAGGGTGGTAAGTACGACAGTCTGAAATCGCGTATGGTTGCTCATTAAGCAGACAAAAAGCCGTTTTTGCGAGACGCGGCAATTTTTTCCCGACCATTTTCACTTTTACTTAAAGATGACAGAAATGTGACAACACAGGACTGTCTTCTCTGGAATGATTATGACGTAAGGAAATTCTAATGAAAAAGCGTGTTCTTGCCCTTTGCCTGGCCAGTTTCTTCTCCGTTAACGCCTTCGCACTGGTTCCCCCCGGTAACGATGTCACCACCAAGCCCGATCTCTACTATCTGACCAATGCCCAGGCCATCGACAGCCTGGCGCTGTTGCCGCCGCCGCCGGCGGTGGGCAGTATCGCGTTCTTAAACGATCAGGCGATGTATGAGCAGGGGCGCCTGCTGCGCAACACCGAGCGCGGGAAGCTGGCGGCAGAGGATGCCAACCTCAGCGCGGGCGGCGTGGCTAACGCCTTCTCCAGCGCCTTTGGTTCGCCGATCACCGAAAAAGACGCGCCGCAGCTCCATAAGCTGCTGACCAATATGATTGAAGACGCCGGCGATCTGGCGACCCGCGGCGCGAAAGAGAAGTATATGCGCATTCGCCCGTTTGCCTTCTACGGCGTCTCCACCTGCAACACCACCGAGCAGGACAAGCTGGCGAAAAACGGCTCTTACCCGTCCGGGCATACCTCCATCGGCTGGGCCACCGCCCTGGTGCTGGCGGAGATCAACCCGCAGCGGCAGAACGAAATTTTGAAGCGCGGCTATGAGCTTGGCGAGAGCCGGGTGATCTGCGGCTATCACTGGCAGAGCGATGTCGATGCGGCGCGCATCGTCGGCTCCGCGGTGGTCGCCACGCTGCACACCAACCCGGCCTTCCAGCAGCAGTTGCAGAAAGCCAAAGACGAATTCGCCAAAGCGCAGAAGTAACGTCATCGCCGTTGAACTCCTGGATACGGCGCCTGGCGCGCCTTGTCCGGGCGACAAAAACCGCGATTGATTCGAATGGTAGGGTTTGAAGGCCGGGTCAGGCGCCAGCCGCCGCCCGGCATAGATGCGGCTCCGAGCTTGCTGCCGTCGCCCGGCGGCGCTGCGCTTGCGCGGGCCTACATTGAGGAGTAACCGTCTGATATAGCGATGGTTATGTAGGCCGGGTAAGGCGCAGCCGCCACCCGGCAACACCACGGGTACCATGCCTGATATCTTGCCCGGCGGCGCTGCGCTTGCGCGGCCAGCCGGACGGTTCCCTCTCCCTCCGGGAGAGGGCCAGGGTGAGGGGAAGCACTGCAGTGTGGTTGTTTATGTTATCTGTGGCTTCAGCGTAGTTTGCGCTCCCGGTTAATCGTCTGCGTTATGTCACTCATGGCGCCGGGAGCGCACAGGGGGCGGCCAGTCGCCGCCGCCCCCTGTACCCCCGGGCTCCGG